>JAMDAS010000009.1 GCA_023484085.1 Candidatus Omnitrophota bacterium | reverse complement strand
TTTCTTGCAGGTGTTCCGGGTTGGGTTAATGAGACACTTGGATACTTACGGACTGAAATATCCGGTAAATTGAAAATAAATGATTTTAAGAATAAATTTTGTTTTTCATGGATTGTTGATTTCCCGCTTTTTGAATTTAGCGGGGAGGAAAACAGGATTGTTTCACTACATCATCCTTTTACCAGCCCTGTTATCAATCCCGGCGAGGACATTTTTGAGAGGTTGAGAAATGAGCCGTTGAAGATTACCGCGCAGGCTTATGACCTTGTTCTTAATGGGATGGAGATAGGCGGCGGAAGCATAAGAATCCATCAAAAATCTCTACAGGAGAAAGTTTTTGACGTTCTTGGATTAAAAAAAGATGACTACCAGGAAAAGTTTGGGTTTCTTCTGGAATCCCTGTCTTTTGGAGCACCCCCGCACGGCGGGATAGCCTTTGGGATTGACCGGCTTATTATGCTTCTTAAGAATGAAAATTCTATCAGGGAGGTTATAGCATTTCCCAAGACCCAGAAAGGTTTATGTCTTCTTTCCGGTGCGCCTGATTATGTGGAACCAAAACAATTAAAGGAATTAAGAATTAAGATTGACTTACCGGAAAAATAATGATAAATTTATACCATACATTTTAGTGGAGGGTAACATGAAACATTTATTTTTGTTTGGAGCTATAGCTCTTATTGCAACAGGATGTGCCACAATGAATAGTCAGCAAAAGAGAAAAATACCCATGACAGAAGCACAACAACTTGAAATTCAGATGAGACAGATAAAGGCAATTTCTGAAACCGCTCTCGGGATAAGCAGGCAGGCACAGAAATATTCCCAGGAGGCTTATAATACGAGTAATCAGGCAAATGCAACTGCTGACACGGCATTTCAGTCCGCCAGTAACGCCATAAAAGCATCACAACAAGCGACTGAATCTGCAAAGGAATCTGCAAAACAGGCTATGGATTACGCCAATGAAGCATCAAAGAAAGCCATTGCAGCAGCAAATAATGCTATAGCAATATCCAATGCAAATACTGATACATCCATTGCAGCGGCAAATAATGCTATAGCAATAGCAAAGGCAGCAGCAAATCAGGTTATGGCTAAAATGGGAAGACTGAAGGCAACTGTAAAATCTATCCGGTACGAACCTGTGTTACCAGTCAGGCCAAAAGTTTTTAGTCAGACAGGTTCAAAATCCGGGATAAAATATACCATTAGAGGCGGGGATACTTTAAGTGGAATATCACTGAAATTTTATGGCACTTCATCCGGGTGGAGAAAAATCTATAATGCAAACAGGAGTATAATAAAAAATCCCTCTGATTTAATAATTGGTACAGAAATAATTATTCCACAATAATGGTTTTGATTAAAGAAATCACATTTTCCAATAGAGATGCCCAGATTATTTTCGGGAGTTATGACTCAAATTTAAAAATTCTTGAAGATATTTTGAATGTGGAATTATATGCCCGTGGTAATGTCTTAAAATTAAAAGGAGAACAAAATAACGTTGAAAAAGCCGTCATACTTTTTGAAACGTTTGTAAAAAAAGTTGAAAAGACAGGTTCTCTTACGCATCATGAAATTTTGGAAACTATTGCACACCTGAAATTCAGGGATAGCCTGCTTCAAAATGAATTAATCCAGCAAATCCATCCTGAAAAAGAGGAGATATTTACCAACTCACGGAGAGAATTTATATATCCGCGAACAACCACCCAGAAAAATTATATAAAAGCCATCAGAAATTATCCGCTTACCATTGGAATCGGTCCTGCAGGTACGGGTAAAACCTATCTTGCAGTATCTCTTGCCATAGAGTTCATAAAAAAAGGGCTGTTCAGGAGGATTATACTTACAAGACCTGCGCTTGAATCCGGGGAACGGCTCGGTTTTCTCCCCGGGGACCTTGAGGAAAAAATAAAACCGTACCTGCAACCGGTATATGATGCCTTATATGACATTATGAAATACGATGAGCTGAAAAAATGGATAAACCAGAAAATTCTTGAAATCATTCCTCTTGCTTACATGAGGGGCAGGACATTAAGTGATGCATTTATCATTCTTGACGAGGCTCAAAATACTACAACAGAACAGATGAAAATGTTTCTTACAAGACTCGGTATAAATTCCAGGGCGGTTATTACCGGGGACATAACGCAGATAGACCAGCCTCTTACATGGTCAACTTCGGGTCTTGTTATATGTGAAAAGGTTTTAAAAGGACTGAAAGACATAAAATTTACATATTTCACTGAAAAGGACGTTGTCAGGCATTACCTTGTAAAAAGAATTATCAAAGCCTATACAAAATATGATGAAAAAACTCCATCAAAATATATTCATAAACAATCTTCAGAAGAAAGTAGGGATTGACATTATGCCATTAAAAGAAAAAACCTGCTTTCTTGAAAAGTATATACCTTCAGATATTAAAGAAATATCCGTAATTTTGATAAGCGATAAAAAAATAACGGATATTAACAGAAAATTTCTACATAAAAATCATCCTACTGACGTCCTGAGTTTTAAAACATCTCAAACGGGTGATATTATTATTTCAGCGGAAACTGCCAAAATGCAGGCGAAAGAATTTAAACACTCACTTGAAAAAGAAATTTTTTATCTTATAATACATGGGATTCTTCATTTTTCCGGGTATAAAGATTATTCTGACAGGGACAGAAATAAAATGTTAAAAAAACAGGACGCAATTCTTAAAAAGGTCTGGGCTGGTAGATAATTATGAAAAATAACGACAGGAATAATAATTCTATCAAAAAAAACATTTACAGAAAAGACATTATATCAAGTTTTACGGATGCTTTTCGCGGGCTTTTTTTTATTTTAAAAACCCAGAGAAATCTAAGGATACATTTTATTATTGCCGCATTTGTTATTTTGGGGGGGCTTTTTCTAAAAATTCCCATTTCAGATTTTTTAATCCTTATTCTTTTGATAACAATTGTTATTGTAGTGGAAATTACAAATACAATAATAGAAATGATTATAAATTTTCTTACAGATACCTATAGTATAGAAGCAAGAAGGCTGAAAGATGCATCCGCTTCAATGGTTCTTGTGGCAAGCGGCAGTGCTATTATTGTAGGATATTTAATTGTTGCCCGGTTTTTCCCTCCTTCACTAAGAAATCTTTTTGAGGATATTGCACATTCTCCATGGTATTTTACTCTTACTGTAATTATTACTATAAGTATTATCTATATATTTCTTAAATTTTTTATAAGAAGGAGAGCCCTTATTTCAGGTGGTATGCCAAGTATACACAGCGGGATTGCATTCAGTATATGGACGATAATATCATTTATGACGTTTTATAAAACCCCCCTGATTTCTTTTCTTGTGTTATTGCTTGCTGTATGGGTGGCCCAGGGACGGGTTCTAAAAAGAATTCATAAAATTGAGGAAGTTATAATTGGCGCTCTCGGTGGTATTTTTATTACTGTTATTATTTTTGAACTATTAACCCGGGTTGGTATATATAAGTAAAACAATTCATATGCCTCCCATCAAGATAAAAGGGCTCATATTAAAAAAAACTGATTTCAGGGAAACAAGTGCCATTCTTGACATACTTACAGAGTGCCATGGAAAAATTGCAGGTATTTTAAAAGGAGCAAGAAATCCAAAGAAAAAAATACCACCTCTTGCTTATAGCCAGGGTTCTTACGTTGAAGCAATCGTATATATGAAGAGAACACCGGGACTGGAACTTATTACCCAGCCATTTCTTATAAAATATTATGATTTTGAAAATGAAAAGAGGGTTTTTTGGGGTAAAATGCTTTTTTCCATCAATAATCTTATACCACATGGAAAGATAGATACGGAATTAATATTTTCTTTGTTAATAACGTCCGGGAATATCCTGCCCGACGTAGAGAATATGTCAGTTTTTGAACTTGCTTTCCAGGAAAAACTTCTTTCTTTTCTCGGTTTTGGTCCATTTCTTTATAAATGTGTCTTATGTGGAAATTCTGACACTCATTTTTTTAGCGGTAAAAAAGGAGGGGTTCTTTGCAGGGAATGTGCCAGGATGGAATTGTCTGCGTTTTCCGTATCAAAATCCAGCATTGATATTATGAGGTTTATAGATAAGATTTCTTATGACAGGATTTTATAATTAAAATCCTGTCAT
>JAMDAS010000003.1 GCA_023484085.1 Candidatus Omnitrophota bacterium | reverse complement strand
AAAAAACATAAAACGGTGTGGAGGGAAAATGGAAGAAAAAACTTTTACTTTTTTGTACCCGTCTTTAATTAAATGGCTCAAGGACACATATAGATTAAATTATGGACAGATGTCTATTGAACCATTGGAAAAAGGCTTTGGTGTTACTATAGGAAACGTCCTGAGAAGAGTCTTGTTATCGTCTATTCCCGGAGTGGCGGTTACAGGCATAAAAATAGAAGGAACTCCACATGAATTTTCAACAATAAAAGGCGTAAAAGAAGATTTTACCCAGATAATATTAAATCTGAAACAGATTGCTTTAAAACCGGTAATTTCCAAGTTTCCCCATAGATTTTCTTTAACAATCTCCGGGAAAAAAGAAATAACCGCCGGGGACATTGTTAATGATAACAGCGTGGAAGTTCTGAATCCTGATTTACACATTGCTGACATAGATTCCTCCATAGAATTAAAAATGGAGATTGAGATAACAAAAGGTATTGGATATCTTCCTGCAGAAAAAATGAAACTCATAAGAAAAGACGTATCTTTGGACCTTATTCTTATAGACGGGATTTATTCCCCCATAAAGAAGGTGTCATTTAACGTTGAAAACTCCCGTGTAGGACAGCTTGTGGATTATGAAAAAGTGATTCTTGAAATCTGGACGACAGGTGCCGTTTCACCTTTTGATGCCGTTAAGATTTCAACGGACATATTAAACAATCATTTCCAGTTAATTGGTTCAAACCAGGTGATTGGAGAAAAACCGGCGATAAAAGAAAAAGAAAACCTTGATGAGGACATAGATGTTCCTATTACAGAGCTTAAACTCTCAACAAGAGTAATTAATGCCTTGAATTTAAAGAACATCAAAACATTAAGAGACATTATTGAAACGCCAAAAGAAAAATTTACTGATATGAAGAATCTCGGGAAGAAGTCTTTGGAAGAGGTGGAGAAAATTTTAAATAAACGGGGAAAAAAATTTCTTACACTCCAGGACACAGGGAAAAAAAGGAGTTAAAAAATGCGCCATAAGAGGAACATACAAAAATTAGGCAGAAATAAATCACAGAGAAAAAGTCTTATAAAGAATCTTGCCATAAGCTTTTTCCAGAACAAGAAAATTACAACTACAGAAGCAAGAGCAAAGCATCTGCGCAGGATTGTTGAAAGACTTATTACTATTGCAAAATCACAGGACCTTACAAGTATAAGAAGAATAAACAAATTTTTAAATCAACCTTCAACTACAAAAATAGTAAAAGACATGGGTTTAAGATACAGGGAAAGAAATGGCGGTTATACACAAATTATAAAAAAAGGCAACAGAAAAGGTGATGCAGGAGAAACAGTAATACTTCAACTTACTACTTAAAAAATGAAAGAAATATTTAAAATTCTTGATAAACTAGACAGGGAAGAAAATATTTATTTACTTATAAAAAAATATTCTAATCGTGCACATCAAATAATGAAAAGTAATTCTTCTTCAGTTTCCGGAGATATGATTGATGTTGTAAAGATTACTTTAAAAGAAATATTACAGGAAATCAGCAAACAGAAATGAACCTTCTTAAACTTTTATCAGAGGCAGTGGAAAAAGATGCCTCTGACATTCATCTTAAATTCGGTAAAAGACCCGTACTGCGTGTAAAACAGGAGATTATTGAATTAAAAGATGAAGAAATCCTTGATGATAACATATTAGAAGAATTCATTTCACAAATTATGTCCCCTGTCCAGAAAACAAAATTTCTCTCGCAAATGGACATGGACCTTGCCTATGAACTTGAAAATATCAGTCGTTTTCGTGTGAATATTTTTAGACAAAGAGGTCATATAGGTATAGTAATGCGAAGAATTAAATCCTATATCCCATCCTTTGAAGAACTTAGCCTTCCGCCTGTCCTTAAGAAGATTTCAGGCTTTCATGATGGTTTTATTTTAGTGACCGGTCCCACAGGTTGTGGCAAGTCCACAACGCTTGCATCCATAATTGATTACATAGACATTAATCAGTCAAAACACATAGTTACGATTGAGGACCCGATAGAATACATATATAAAGACAAGAATAGTATTATAGACCAGAGAGAAGTTGGTCTTGATACCCTTTCTTTTAATGCTGCCTTAAAACATGTTTTAAGGGAAGACCCTGACATTATTCTTATAGGGGAACTGAGAGACGTTGAAACCTTTGAATCTGCTGTAAGGTCAAGTGAAACAGGACACCTTGTTTTTGGGACACTCCATACGACGGATACCCTGACAACAATTACCCGGATTCTTGATTTCTTCCCACAGAGCCAGCATGACCAGGTCAGAAAAGTCATTGCATATAATTTAAAGTCAACAGTATGCCAGAGATTAGTCCCCAGAAAAGATGGTAATGGTGTTGTTCCGGTATGTGAAATTATGGTTGTAACACCTATTATCTCACGACTTATAGTGGAAAACAAGATAAACAAAATCTATGGAGCGATTGTTGGAGGAAAAGAAGAAGGCATGCAATCGTTCAACCAGCATCTTGTTCAACTTATCCAGGCAGATACAATAACAAAAGAGACAGGTTTTACTGTTTCTCCTGCACCTGATGCCCTGGAAATGAATCTTAGAGGTATATACCTTGATGAAGAAACAAGAATTATAGGGGAATAGTTAATTATAGGCAATGAAAATACTAATTCTCGGAAGCGGTGGAAGAGAACACGCTATTATATGGAAGCTCTCCTCTGAAATTAAAAATCCCACAATTTTTGCCATCCCCGGTAATGGAGGTATTTCTGATTTAGCAAATATAGTAAATATTCCATTACGTCAAAAAAAAGAAATTGTTGATTTTGCGCAAAAAGAAAAAATAAACCTCACTGTAGTTGGACCTGAAACACCTTTATCAGAAGGAATTGTAGACCTTTTTCTTGAAAACGGATGTCCAATATTCGGACCGGTAAAAAAAGCTGCTTTACTGGAAAGTTCCAAGTCATGGGCAAAAGAATTTATGTCTGCCTCCGGTATACCTACGGGTGGATTTGAAATATTTGATGATTTTAGCGTGGCAAAAGATTTCATTGAAACAAAGGCCAAATTTCCTGTCGTTCTTAAATTTGATGGACTTGCAGCAGGCAAGGGTGTCTCAATAATTTATTCTATTGAAGAGGGAATACCCTTCCTTGAAAACATATTTTTAAAAAACATATATAAAACCGAAAATCCAAAAATAATCCTTGAAGAATTTTTAAGCGGCAGAGAACTTTCATATCTTATTTTTACTGATGGAGAAAGTTTTATCCCTATGGAACCAGCAAAAGATTATAAAAAAATTTTTGATGGGGATAAAGGACCTAATACAGGGGGAATGGGCTGTTTCAGCCCTGTGGATTTTTGTACAAAAGAGATTAAAAAAATAATAGAGAACCAGATAGTAATTCCCACCATAAAAAATCTGCAGAAAAGAAATATTACTTATACAGGAGTTTTATACTGCGGCATTATTTTAACGTCTGACGGACCTAAGGTTCTTGAATACAATGCAAGATTCGGGGACCCGGAAACTGAAGTCCTGCTTCCAAGAATGAAAACCCCTCTGCTTGATGTTATGGAGGCGGTTGTTAAAAGGGAATTAAGAAAAATAAAAATAGCATGGCATCAGGAATATTGTGTTGACGTTGTTCTTGCCTCACGGGGATACCCTGAAAAACATCAAACAGGGAAACAAATTTTTGGTTTGGATAACGTTCCCCGGGATGTTTTTGTTTTTCATTCAGGGACAAAAAAACAAAACAATGAATATTATACGTCAGGTGGCAGGGTTTTAAATATTGTTTCTATTGGGCAAACCATCACAGAGGCAGGAGAAAGAGTTTACAAAACCATACCCCTTATTGATTTTGAAGGAAAATACTACAGAAACGATATTGCCCTTCTTTAATTTGTTCCTTCAGCTCCTCTTCTTTTTCTTATTTTCAGCCATACCAAAACAGCAGATAATATTACTGCCAGAGGCCCAACCGGGACCCCGCCAGTACTGCCACCGCCTGATGAAACAGGTGAAGCCTGTTGTTGTACCGGTCCTGACGGGTCAAGAATTACTCCATTGGCAGTTCCATCCTGGTCACCCTGCCCTCCATCAGTTAACTGGACTGTCACTGTATTGCCGAGTATTATGGCATTGGGATACTCAACCCATTGCTGGCCGACAGGATTTGTCTCTATATATTTATACCATTTTGTTCCTGCTGGCAGGTCGTTTGGAAACACATAAGTTACTGTAATTGTTGCTC
>JAMDAS010000002.1 GCA_023484085.1 Candidatus Omnitrophota bacterium | reverse complement strand
TCAAAACGTATTTTTCCCCGGCCACAGGGGTTTGATAAAGTTTAAAAAATATGCAGGTATATATGCAAATTTTTCTGCAGATTGCAGGTTTTCAACAAATCCTATAAGGGTTTTGTCAAATTTTCTGCCTTTAAGCGTAAAAATGCTTTGTTTTGAAACAGAATTTTTACCATCACATATAATTCCATATACAGTGTCAGTGGGAACAATGGCAAGTCCGCCATTTTTTATAACATTTTCAAGAATTTTTACAGTTTTCTTTAAATTTTTTTCATTAATTTTTATAATCATCATTTTTCACTTTTCTTTTTTTATTCTTTTTATTTTTTCCCTGTATTGTATGGCAGATTCAAAATCAAGCTGTTTTGCAGATTCCATCATCTTTTTCTCAAGTTTTTTTAAGAATGACGCCACGTCTTTTCCATAAAACTCCTCTTCTTTTTCTGCAAGGGCATCTGCTCCCTTCTTCTTTTTGGTTCCTATAATTTCACTTATGGTCTGGTATATGGGTTTGATAATAGGTTCCGGTGTTATTCCATGTTTTTTATTGTATTCCATCTGTATTTTTCTTCTTCTTTCTGTTTCATTTATTGCCACCTGCATCGCAGAGGTTGTTTTATCAGCATACATAATAACCGCTCCATCAAGACTTCTTGATGCTCTTCCTGAAATCTGTATGAGAGATCTTTCAGACCTTAAGAATCCTTCTTTGTCAGCATCCAATATTGCAACAAGACTTACCTCCGGGAGGTCCAATCCCTCCCTTAAAAGATTGATGCCAACAAGAACGTCAAATTTTGCCTCTCTCAAGTCCCTGAGAATGTCCATCCTGTCCAATGTTTCAATTTCATAGTGTAGATACATGACCTTGATATCAAACTCTTTAATATAATTGCTGAGTTCCTCTGAAAGCTGTTTGCTTATCGTAAGAACAAGAACCCTCTGGTTTTTCTCAACTCTTTTTCTTATTTGTCCAAGAAGGTCTTCAAGCTGGTGTTTTGTCGGTTTAACGATAATGGGCGGGTCCAAAAGGCCTGTAGGTCTTATAATCTGTTCAGCAATAAGTTCTGATTTTTCACCAATTTTTTTTATGCCTGCTTTTTCAAGCTCATAAGGACCCGGGGTGGCAGAAACACAGACAGCCTGCGGGATAAGCTTTTCAAATTCATCAAATTTCAGGGGCCTGTTATCAATGGCTGAAGGGAGCCTGAATCCATATTCAATAAGCGTTTCTTTTCTGGACCTGTCCCCGGAATACATCCCTCTGAGCTGGGGTATGGTCATGTGTGACTCATCAAGGAAAATGAGATAGTCAGAAGGAAAATAGTCAAGGAGAACCTCCGGTCTTTCCCCGGGAAGTCTTCCTGCAAGATGCCTTGAATAATTTTCAATGCCATGACAGAATCCAAACTCTTTTAACATTTCAATATCATTTTTTGTTCTTTGTTCCAGTCTTTCACATTCAAGAAGTTTTCCTTTGTTTTTTAAAAATTCAAGGTGCTCTTTCATCTCTTTCTGTATTGTTTCAATCGCTCTTTCAATTTTGGGGCCAGGTGTAACAAAATGCTTTGCAGGATATATTTCAATTTCTTTTTCTTCTGTAAGAATTGTCCCTTTAAGTGGTTCAAATCTCTGGATTCCAACCACATGACCTCCAAAAAGAGAGATACGGACGGCTGTTTCTTCATAGGATGGAATAATCTCTATGTTATTCCCGCGGACACGGAACCTGCCTCTTTCCAACTGAAATTCATTCCTTTCATATTGTATCTCAACGAGTCTCCGTAAGATTGCCGTTCTTTCTGCCTCCTGTCCCTGTGTAAGATGAAGCATCATACTTCTATGGTCCTGCGGACTGCCAAGAGGATATATACAGGAAACGCTTGCTATAATAATGACATCCCTTGATGAGAGAATAGCGCTTGTTGCGGCAAGTCTAAGCCTGTCTATATCCTCATTTACTGAAGCGTCCTTTTCAATATACGTGTCTGTCCGGGGAATATATGCTTCAGGCTGGTAGTAGTCATAATAACTTACAAAATACCTGACCTTGTTTTCCGGGAAAAACTGCCTGAATTCGCCATAAAGCTGTGCTGCAAGAGTTTTATTGTGGGAAATAACAAGCGTTGGCTTTTGTATTCTTTCAATGATGTTTGCCATTGTAAAAGTTTTTCCGCTTCCTGTAACACCAAGAAGAACCTGCCAGTTTTTTCTGTTTTCAAGATTTTCAACAATTTTTTCTATTGCATGGGGCTGGTCCCCTGAAGGTTTATATGTGGAATGTAGTTTGAATATACCATTCATAATCTTTCAATTTTCTCTTTAAATTTCTGTACTTCCGTGTAATTACGGATATTTTCCGTACTGTGCCATTCTTCAATTATCCGCCTTTCCTCCCTGGACAGGACCCTGGGTATTTCAATTTTTACAACTGCATAAAGATTGCCTTTCCCGTAGCCGTAAGCTTTCGGAAGACCAAGATTTCTCAGTCTGAAAACCGTTCCATTCTGGGTACCGGGAGGAATTTTCAGATTTACCCTTCCTGAAAGCGTAGGAACCTCTATCTCTGCGCCTAAAATTGCAGAAATCACCGTAATGGGAACCTTAATGTAAAGGTCGCCGTTTTCCCTTTCAAAAAGTTCATGACTTTCTACAAAAACCGTTACGTACAGCTCCCCGTTCTGTATTCCATGGGGACCTGCGTTCCCCTGTCCCTTTAATCTTAAGGTCATGCCATTTTCAATCCCTGCGGGAATTTTTATCATGATTTTATGCATGTTTCTTATAAGACCCGTCCCGCGACAATTTTGACATGGGTCTTTTATTGTTTTACCTGTCCCCTTACACCTGGGACACGTTTGTGCAAAAGTAAAAAAGCCCTGTCTGTATTGAACCTGTCCCAAACCATTACATTGTGAACATGTCATACTCCCTGTTTTACTCCTGCTACCTGTTCCATTACAAACATTGCATGGCTCCATCCTGGAAACGTTTATGTATTTTTCAATGCCGGTAGACGCCTCTTTCAGGGAAATTGAAATTTTTGTCTCCAGGTCAGTTCCTTTTGTTGATTGGCTTGTTCTAAATTGGTCTTCCAGTAAATCATTAAAAATATCACTGACAACGTCCCCGAAGATATCCGAAAAGTCTGTCCTGACCCGGCCAAAATCCTGTCTCCAGTCAAACCCTGTCGGACCAAAACCTGCATGTCCATACATGTCATAGGTTTTTCTTTTTTCAGGGTCACTTAAGACTTCGTAAGATTCAGTAATTTCCTTGAATTTTTCCTCTGCCTCCCTGTTCCCTGGATTTCTATCAGGGTGATACTTCAAAGCAAGGTCCCTGTATGCCTTTTTCAGTTCATCACTGGAGGCATTTTTTGATACACCAAGAATTTCATAATAATCTCTTTTGGAATCCATAGAATTATTTAAGTTTATTCTCTTTTGTTTATATTTACATAATCTTCAGTTAAGTCACATCCCCATGCAGTAGCACTTTCCTTTCCCATGGCTACATGTATTTTTATGTTAATCTCATTCCCGGAAAGATAATCTTTTAAGGCTGACCCGTTAATTTTTACCGGATTTTTATTATATACTGTCCATTGACCTATCTCAAGTTTGAGTTTTGAAAGGTCCATGCGGGCACAAACAGAGCCCGCCGCTGCCATAATTCTTCCCCAGTTTGGCCATTCGCCGGCAATCGCTGTTTTAACAAGGTTTGACCCCGCAATCCTTTTTGCAATTCTTCTTGCATCTTTTTTGCTCCATGCGTCATAAACAGACACTTCAATAAATTTTTTTGCCCCTTCACCATCTTTGGCAATCTTTTTGGCAAGACTTATACATACGTCCTTTAATGCCCTGTAGAAAACAGCAAATTCTTCGGAATTCTGTCTGATATTTTTATTACCGGCTTTCCCGTTTGCAAGACAAAAAACAGTATCATTTGTGCTCTGATCATTATCAATTGTGAGCATATTGAAGCTCTCACCAACAGCCTCTTTAAGAGCAAGATGTAAGAGCTCTTTTGAAATAACCGCATCTGTCGTAATGAATGCAAGCATTGTAGCCATATTCGGGTTTATCATCCCTGCTCCCTTTGCCATAGCACCCAATTTTACATGGCTGTTTTTTTTTCTGCCGGGGATAGAGGTAATGATGTTCTCTGTCTTTATTGTCCTGTCTGTTGTAATAATTGATTCTGCAGCATCCATTCCACTTTGAGATGATAATCTTTCCACAAGTGTTTTTAATGATTTGTTTATAGTTTCCTCCGGTAATGTATTACCTATCAATCCTGTTGAAGCAAAAAGAATCTTTTTTGCAGGAACATTTAACGCGGCGGAAAGCTCTTCCATAATTCTTACGGTTATATTCCACCCTTCCTCTCCACAGGCAGCATTTGCATTTCCACTATTTATCAGGATTGCATTTATTGGATTTTTAATATTTCTGATAGACCATAAAACAGAGTACGATTTTACACGGTTTGTCGTAAACGTTGCCGCAGAAATACACTCTGATGGAGAAAAAATAAGGGCAAGGTCTTTCCCCCCATCTTTTTTGATTCCACAACTTAGCCCGCCGGCTAAAAATCCTTCAGGAAAGCATACAGATTCTCTTTTGCTATTCATATTCCTTTTCTCTTCCGCCAAAGCGGGACAAAGTAAGGGGAGAAGATTCAGATGAGGATGCAGAAAGCAGTCTTTCTGCCATTTTTAATTCTTCCTTTGTAGTTATTTTTATATTCTCCAGATCGCCTCTTATTATTTTTACGTTATATCCAAAATGTCTGAATATTGAAGACTCATCAGGAAATGTTTCAAAATGACGTTTTATTTTCTCCATCAGGGAAATCAATAAATCTTTATCAAAACCCTGTGGTGTCTGGGCAACGAAATATTTACTGTTTTCCATGGTTTTTTCAAGAAAACCATTCTTTGCTGTTTTTACGGAACCGAATATTTCATAAACAGGAATACATGCTCCATGTTTTTTTGTATTATTTATCACTTTTTCTATAAGAGACATATCTGCCAATGGCCTTGCGCCATCATGGATAAGAACTATTTTATTTTGTCCTGAGCAATTAATTAATCCATTATAAACAGATTCCTCCCTGAATCTGCCTCCTGGTATGATACACTTCAATTTAGGGAAATCTTTTTTCAGCTTTTTAAATCTCTTATGTTCAGTCCATTTATAAGGAAGAACAAGTATTATCTCAGTAACTTTATCTATTCTTTGAAAGGTTTCAAGGCTATATTCTATTATTTCCCTGCCATTCAGTTCATGGAAAACCTTGGGGATGTTACCTTTAAATCTTCTGCCTTTACCGGCACCAGCGATTACGGAACTTATCATTTAACTTTTGCAAAGATAATCCTTCCGGTTGAAGTTTGAATTGACGTATCTATGATTATGTCTATGTTTTTTCCTACAAATTTTGCACCTTCTTCTATAACTATCATTGTTCCATCCTCAAGATATCCAATTCCCTGACCAAACTCTTTCCCTTCCTTTACCACCTTTATGTTCCATACCTCCCCGGAGGCAAGCTTCGGTTTCATTACAACGGCAAGTGTATTGAGATTTAAAACCTTTATGTCCTGCACCTCTGCTACTTTTGCGAGATTAAAATCATTTGTAAGAAGTTTTGCTTTAAGGTCCAGGGATAATTTTACGAGTTTTGAGTCCACGCTTTCTATCTCAGGATAGGATTCTTCATAAAATTTTGTTTCAATGGAACTGTCTTCCTGAAGTTTTTTCAACGTCTCTAATCCTCTTCTTCCTCTCTGCCGTTTCATTTCACTGGAAGAATCCCCAAGTTCCTGTAATTCATTGGCTATAAAAGAAGGAATAATAATCGTGCCTTCAAAAAAGTGGCTTTTCATCAGGTCATATATTCGCCCATCTATGGCAACGCTGCTATCTATAACGATTATACTTTCCCCGGGTCCTTTCATACTATGAAAATATGGGAAAAAAAATCCAAGTTCCCCAACAGACCTTATTCCAAAAACAATTCCAAGATAGGAAAAAACAGCATAAAGTATAAATCTTGTAGCAATTATTCCCTGTTCTGTCTGAAAAGGTGCAAGAAGTAAAAAATTAGCGATTAAGATTGCCGTAAGAAGCCCGATAAGAAGCCCGATAATTCCCATCAGGATTTTTTTAAAAGGAATTTTTTCAAGAAACTTTTCAATTCCTATAACGGCAAGACTGCCAAGCAAACCTATCAACACGCCTTCTATTTTATTTTGTGGTAAATAAAAAGATCCTGCAAGGGATAACAGTATAATAAAAAATCCCCTGATAATATAAAGTCCCATAAGTTTCTCCTTTGGCAAATATTCACTGAGCTGAAGTAAGAAATAAGTTCCGGATTGCTCTTCTCATCTTTGTAAAAACGTTCTTTCAAACAAATCCTCAAAGACAATCCAAACTTATTTCAAACACCGTTCTACTTGAGTATTTACCCTTTGTAATATGGTATGGTTTTTTCAGATATAAAAGATTTTACCACTTTAATAAAAATCTTTCAACTTTTTGTATGAGTTGAATGTTTCATAAGAAAACTGTCCGGAAGCTGAGGGCTTTTCAAGGAATACATACGTAAAAGGAGAACCGTAATAGAGAGGAATAAACCTGAATATTCCCGGCATACCCATAGGAACGATTAAAACCGTCTGCTTCCATTTAATTGCAAGATTCATTAAAGAAAGGAATTCAGATGTTTTGTTTATTTGTACTGCCAATTTGAAAATGTCAGGATTTAACAGCTCTGCTTTTTGATATAGGCTCTTCAATTTCTTTACAGAAGGGATTTTTTTAAAATTATGATAAGAAAGTATTGTTTTTCTGTTTTTGCTTTTTGAAATCTTAACTATTTTAGGAGCGAGCCTGCTTTTGATTTCTATATCAAGATAGTCAACATAGGGAATAATTTTTTCATATATCTCTCTTCTTTTTGTTTCTTTTATGTATGTTTTTTCTTTATCCTGTTCTTTGAACCACCTTACTGTCCCAATGATATTACCATGAAAATTTTCTCTTGTTTTTTTAAGATACGGGATAAGTTTTTCTTCCGGGAAAATTTTTAAAAACATATCAATTCTGACTTCAACCCATTTAACGTCAGAGAATACTTCTTTAAGCTTTTTTTCTTTTTCAAGTCCGCACAAAACAACGGCAATTTTGTTTTCCATAATTACATGTTAAGGATACTGTTTGCAAGTGTGTGGCTGTTTTGTAGAATTGTATTTACTTCAGAAGGGTTGACACCGGCACCCAGGGAAATCTTTTTTGCAAATTCATCATCAATAAGGTCATCCGGCTGATGGGTGTCTGTATTAAGAATAAGCCGGAACCCATACCTATACCATAACTGAACGACCCTTCCATTTCCGAGGCAATGTCCTTTTCTTGTCGTGATTTCAACATAGACATTATTTTCTACAGCCAGTGATGCCTCGTCTTCTGAAAGTAATCCCGGATGGGCAAGGATATCTATACCTGATTCAATGGCTTTCCTGTTTGTGCCTTTTGCTACAGGTTCAACCGGGGTTTCTCCATGCATAACGATAATTTGTGCACCCAATTTTCTGCAGAGCTGGACAATAACAGGAATTTCAAGTGGAGATATATGGGTTATTTCACAGCCGGCAATGGCTCTTATTTTCATTGAACGGTTAATGTGTTCAGCGGATTTTATTACTGAAGGTATAACTCTTTCAACGTTTGAAAAATCAACATGGTCGGTAATGGCTATTACATGATAACCCTTTTCTTCAGCTCTTCTGGCAAGTTCAGAAGGAAGCAGTGCCCCGTCACTTAAAAGAGAATGTGTGTGTAAATCTATCATTTTTTCTCCTCCTCCGGATAGTAAACACCTTCAACAAACACGTCTATTTTGACAACCTTTAACCCGGATGCTTTTTCTATCTCCTCTTTTATAGTTTTCTGGACCTTCCATGTAATTTCCGGTATGTTTATACCATAGTCTACTATCAGTCCCAATTCAAGATTTACCTCCCCCTCTCTGACTACAACCTTTACTCCTGCATCAGGAACTTTTTTAATGAGCTGCATAATGCCGCCCACAAAACTTGTGGCTATCTTGTGAACACCTAAAATTTTTTTTGCAGTTATAGATGCAATTGCCCCCAAGACTTCATCCTCAATTTTTACTGAGCCTATCTTTTTTTCTTCACCGTTTGCCATTTTCCTCCTCTTCACCAAATTTTTCAAGCCATCCAACATAATACCTGCCACTTAAAAATATGGGATGCTCAAAAACGTTTCTATGGAAATCTATGGTCGTTGATATTCCTTCTATAACGATTTCTTTCAATGCCCTTTGCATTCTTGCGATTGCCTCTTCCCTTGTAGAACCAAAACTTATAATCTTTGCAATAAGACTATCATAATATGGCGGTACGGTATATCCTTCATATATATGGGTATCAACTCTTATTCCCGGCCCGCCTGGAAGAATCAGTTTTTTTATTTTACCCGGGGATGGCATAAAATTTTTTTGAGGGTCCTCGGCATTTATTCTGCATTCTATACTATGGCCGCAAAATGGAACAAAATAAAAAGGATACTTCAGGGTTTCCCCGGATGCAGTCTCTATCTGTTCCTTTACAATGTCTATCCCTGTAATAACCTCTGTTACAGGGTGTTCAACCTGTATTCTTGTATTCATTTCCAAAAAGTATGGATGGGAAATACCATCAAAAAGGTATTCTATTGTCCCTACATTCCTGTAATTTGTTACCTTGCAAATCCTTGCGGATATTTTCTGGAATTTTCTTCTGAGAGAAGAATCTATTATGGGGGACGGGCTTTCTTCAATAAGTTTTTGATGTCTTCTTTGAAGGGAACAATCCCTCTCAGGGAAAATCAGGGCTTTTCCCTTTTTGTCCACGATTACCTGGACTTCAATGTGCCGGGGCCTTTCTATGTATTTTTCTATGTAAAGGCTGGGATTATCAAAGGCTATTTTTGCCTCATGCTGGCAGGCATGCCAGAAATTTTCAAATTCTTTTTCATCCCGTACAATCCGCATTCCTCTTCCGCCACCGCCTGCAGAAGCTTTTATTATTAAAGGAAACCCGAACTTACCTGCATATTTCAGGGCTTTTTTATGATCAGAAACATTATCATAACCAGGAATAATGGGCAGTCCATGCTCCTGAACGACCCTTCTTGCCATAGATTTATCACCCATAAGCTTCAGGTTTTCCGGGCTTGGTCCAATAAAGGTTATACCTGATTTATAGCATATTTCAACAAAAAACGGGTTTTCTGAAAGAAAACCATAACCCGGGTGTACGGCATCGCAGTCTTTAACCTCAAGAGCGGATACAATGGATGGTATGTTGAGATAACTATCAATAGGTTTGGAAGGGCCAATACAAATTTTTTCATCACTAAGTTTTACTGGAAGGCTGTCTATGTCTGCCTCGGAATAACCAATGATAGACGTAACCCGAAGTTCCCTGCATGCCCTTAGTATTCTTAATGCAATTTCCCCTCTATTGGCTATAAAAACTCTTTTTATCATTGTTCGCCTTCAAGAATGAACAATAGCTGCCCGAATTCAACAGGTTTTCCGGTTTCAACAAGAATTTCTTTTACAATGCCATTTTCATCAGCATTAATTTCATTCATAACCTTCATTGCTTCAATAATACACAACGTATCCCCTTTTTGGACGTGAGAACCAATTTCAACAAAAGTCTTTGCATGTGGGGAAGGTGCAAGATAAAACATGCCGACAAGAGGGGATTTTACATATATGGTATTAGCAATATGCTGGATTTTCTTCCTGGATTCTTCAATAATCTGTTCCTGTGAAAGGTGGGGTATGTCCTCTTTAATTAGAGTAGGGGTTTCTTCAAACCGGTCATTGTCTTTCTTAAGAACAAGGTTAAAATCTTTTTTCCTGACCTCAAGATAAACAAGCCCTTCTTTTTTCATGAATTCAATGTATTCTTTTAGTTCTTCAGGCTTCATTTGGCATTACTCCAAGTTTGATAATAAACTTCCCACTTAGTATTATACCCGGGTTTGATATTCGTTTGTTCTGGTGTCTATTTTTACGGTATCCCCGGTATTTATAAACAGCGGGACCTGTATGACAAGGCCTGTTTCAAGTTTTGCGGGTTTTTTAGCAGACTGGACAGTATCCCCTTTAAACCCTGGTTCTGTTTCAACAATTTTAAGTTCCATAAATATTGGGATGTTTATATCAAGAACATTGCCTTCATATGCCAATCCTGTTACTTCCATATTCTCTTTCAGATAAACTTTTTTATCAGCAATAACATCAGATGACAGGACAATTTCTTCATAGGTCAGGCTGTTCATAAAATGAAAATCAGATGCATCCCTGTAAAGATAGGACAGGGATATCTCCTCAATAAGTATATGGTTTATCCTGAAATCCGAGCGCCATACAAACTCATTGGCTCTTCCTGTTTTCAATTCCTTCGCCTTTACTCTTATAACAGCCCTTCTTTGCTGGGCATGTGTGTGTGTGGCAGAAATAACAGAGTAAAATGAGCCATCCACTTCAATAACCATACCAGGTTTTAAATCAATTGCATCCATTATGGATTATAATACCATATCCTCATAATTCACACAAAGAATCGCGGTCATAATAAATCTGCAGGAAGCGGGAAAGCCTTATTCCCATTCAATTGTGGCGGGCGGTTTGGAGGTAATGTCATAAACAATCCTGTTAACTTTTTTAACCTCGTTGACAATCCTGTTTGAAACCTTATCAAGAACGTGCTGTGGTATTTTATACCAGTCGGCAGTCATACCATCAACGCTTTTTACCGCTCTTAAAGAAACAACGTACTGGTACGTTCTCATATCCCCCATTATGCCGACTGTTTTTATTGGCAGAAGAACCGTAAACGCCTGCCATATTTTCTTATAAAGCTGCGCTTTTTTAATTTCTTCAATAAATATGGCATCCGCATCTCTTAATATTTCAAGCTTTTCATCATCAATTTCACCAATAATTCTTATCGCAAGACCGGGACCCGGGAACGGATGTCTCTCTATCATACTTTCAGGAAGACCTGTTTTTTTTGCAATTAGTCTTACTTCATCCTTGAACATGTATTTGAACGGTTCCACAAGCTTCAGTTTCATTTTTTCAGGCAATCCGCCAACGTTATGATGCGTTTTTATTATTGCCGTAGGTCCTCCAAAAGCAGGAGTACTTTCAATCAGGTCAGGATATAAAGTTCCCTGTGCAAGAAAACGCGCTCCAAAATTTTCCGCCTGTTTTTCAAATATTTTTATGAAGGTATTTCCTATTATTTTCCTTTTTTCCTCAGGGTCCTTTACCCCCTTGAGATTTGAAAGAAAAATATCACTCGCTTCAATATATCTCATGTTCAGGATAGATGAAAACCTTTTCACAATTTCCTTCCCTTCGTCTTTCCTCAGTAGTCCATTATCAACAAAAACCACAAGAGAGTTTTCACCTATTGCCCTGTGAACGAGCATAGCCAGGGTTGAAGAATCAACCCCGCCGCTTAAAGCACATATAACCTTGCTTGTCCCCACTTTTTCCTTTATTTCTTTTACTGCCGCGTCCACCATTGAAGATGACGTCCAGTCAGGTTTAAGTTTTGCAATGTTGTAAAGGAAGTTTTTAAGTATTTTTTTTCCATCCTCCGTATGAATAACCTCGGGATGAAACTGCAGACCGTAAAACGTTCCCTTCTTATTTCTGAATGCTGCTATTGGACACGTATCTGTTTTGCCAATGGAATAAAAATCTTCAGGAACGTTTTCCACAACATCATAATGGCTCATCCATACGGTTCCGGGCTCTTTTATTCCTTCAAATACAGGGTCCTTTTCCGGGTAAAACGTTGTTCTTCCATACTCCCGTACGCTTCCTTTGGAAATATCTGATCCAAAAATCCTGCCCATAATCTGCATGCCATAGCATATTCCAAGAACAAGGTAATCCCCGTTAAATATTCTTTTATCCGGCTGGTACGATTTTTGTTCATTGGCTGAACCAGGTCCTCCTGAAAGAATAATCACCTTTATTCCTCTTTCTTTTAATGTTTCCTCAGAAACGTTATAGGGAAAAATCTCGCTATAAATCTTTAATTCACGTACCCTTCTTGCAATAAGCTGCGTATACTGGGAACCAAAATCCAGGACAGCAATCATTCACGCACCTCAATCATGTCAGATTGTTTATAGGTTGAATAGTAATAGGGTGTTTCAGCTTCAAATTCCCCTGCACACGTATCAACCATTTTATAGTCCGCCATTATGTTATATCTATCTCTTAAAATACTGATGTTTTCCTCTTTCTCACATAAAATTTTTGCAATATGCATGTCAGAAAAACCATATTCTTTGGCTTTTTTTAATAATTCTGCCGGCACATCAAGATTTTTATACTCCCGGAGTTCTGTTTCCAGGGAAAAGATTTCTTTCAGATTGTGAAGAAACCATGGGTCAATAAACGTAAGCTGGTGTATTTTTTCAATGCTATAATCCCTTTTAAAAGCCTCCCGGATATAAAAAAGTCTTTCGGGTGTGGTATTTTTCAACGACTCATCTAATTCCATGTTTAATTTTTTTTCTTCAAATCCGCAATACCCTGCTTCAAGGGAACGGATCCCTTTCTGGATAGCCTCCTTGAAAGTCCTGCCTATTGCCATTACTTCTCCAACAGATTTCATGGAAGTATTAAGAAAAGGTTCTGCCCCGGGAAATTTCTCAAAGTTAAATTTTGGAATTTTTACTACGCAGTAGTCAATCGTCGGCTCAAAACATGCGGGTGTCTTTTTTGTTATGTCATTTGGTATTTCATCAAGTGTATATCCAACGGCAAGTTTCGCCGCAATCTTTGCTATTGGAAACCCTGTTGCTTTTGAAGCAAGTGCAGAGCTTCTTGAAACACGGGGATTCATTTCAATAACGACCATTTCCCCGTTTTGGGGATTAATCGCAAACTGAATATTTGAACCGCCTGTTTCCACGCCTATCTCTCTTATTATTTTTATTGAGGCATCGCGCATATCCTGGTATTCCCTGTCAGTAAGCGTCTGGGCAGGTACAACAGTGATACTATCCCCTGTATGGATACCCATAGGGTCAAAGTTTTCTATGGCGCAGATAATAACAACATTATCTTTTTTATCTCTCATTACCTCAAGCTCAAATTCTTTCCATCCAATAACAGACCTTTCAAGAAGAATTTCATGGTTAAGGCTTAGCTCAAGGGCTTTGGGGACTGATTCCCTCAACTCATCTATGTTATAAACAATTGCCCCCCCGGTTCCTCCAAGAGTAAAACTGGGTCTTATTATAAACGGAAATCCTATCTTTGAAGCGATTTTCAGGCTTTCTTCAACTGAATAGGCTATCCCGCTTTCAGGAACAGTAAGTCCAATGTTCATCATCGCGGATTTAAAAAGCTGCCTGTCTTCAGCCTTTTTTATTGCCTGGATGTTTGCACCAATTAAATCCACTTTATGTTTCTCAAAGATACCCATTTCCGACAGGCTGACTGTAAGATTAAGGGCTGTCTGGCCACCCATTGTAGGCAATAGTGCATCAGGTTTTTCCTTTCTGATTATTTCAGCAATAACCTCCGGAATCAGTGGCTCAATATATGTAACATCCGCCAATTCAGGGTCTGTCATAATCGTTGCAGGATTACTGTTTACTAAAATAACCTTGTATCCCTCTTCCTTCAAAGCCTTGCATGCCTGTGAACCGGAATAATCAAATTCACAAGCCTGGCCTATAATTATCGGCCCTGAACCGAGAAGTAATATCTTTTTTATGTCTTTTCTTTTTGGCATATCATTGTCCAAAATTCATTAAAAATATAGTTTGCATCATGGGGACCCGGGGACGCCTCAGGATGAAACTGGACAGAAAAAACAGGATATTTTTTGTGCCTGAAACCTTCAAGCGTCATGTCATTTAAGTTTATATGGGTGATTTCACAGTGCGGGTCTTTTAAACTATCAATGTCAACACAAAATCCATGATTCTGTACTGTTATGTCAATCTTTCCTGTTTTTAGTGTTTTTGTCGGGTGGTTTGCACCATGATGACCAAACTTAAGCTTATAGGTTTTCCCGCCAAAAACCATACCAAGTATCTGCTGTCCAAGGCAGATTCCGAATACCGGGTATCGTTCAATAATACCGGATATTGTCCGGACAACATAATCAAGAGGCTCAGGGTCGCCGGGTCCATTGGATATAAGAATTCCGTCAGGCTTTTCTTTTATGATTTCCTCTGCCGGATAGTCTGCCGGAACCACACGGACATGAAAATTCTGTCTGGCAAGCAACCTTAATATGTTGTATTTGGTTCCGCAGTCAATAACCAGAACCTTGAATTTTCCGCTCTTATTCCACCAGAATGGCTCTTTTCTTACAACGTCTTTTACGATATCCTTACCAATAATGGAAGAAGACTCCCTGGTTTCCTTAAGCATTTGTTTAAAATCCCCACCTCCAGAGAAAATGCCGCACTTTAGAGCGCCCTCATCTCTTAAAATACACGTGAGCTTTCTTGTATCTATTTCTTCAATTCCCGTAACCTTGTTTTCTTTAAAAAGTTCGTCCAGGCTTTTCCTTGAACGCCAGTTGCTCGGGATTTTGCTTAATTCATTAACAACAAAACCTTCAAGGTGTATCCTGTAAGACTCCTCATCCTCGGTATTTGTGCCATAATTTCCGATTAAAGGATACGTCATGACAACAACCTGTCCCTTGTAGGAAGGGTCATAAACAATTTCCTGGTACCCGGTCATACTTGTATTAAATATGAGCTCCCCGAAGGTTTTTTTATGGAAACCAAAAATATAACCGGAAAAAATCAATCCATTCTCAAGAACTAAATATCCTTTAGTGCGCATTTTCCCAACCGGTACTTGCCAAAACATTTTTCAGGTTTTACAGGATATTTTCCCGTAAAACATGATGTGCAAAAAACGTCTTTTGAAATAAGCATGGAGGAAAGCATTCCCTCAAGGCTTAGATAATAAAGCCCGTCCAGCCCTAAGAATTTTCTTATTTCCTCTGTGCTTTTATTTGATGCAATCAATTCCTTTTTTGAAGGAAAGTCTATGCCATAATAACAGGGCGAAATAATAGGAGGACAGCTGACCCCCATGTATATTTTTTTTGCTCCTGCCTGCCTCAGGGCGCTCACACGATTTTTACACGTTGTCCCGCGGACGATGGAGTCTTCAATAACTATAATGTTTTTGTTCTCTATTATACTTCTGACGGGATTTAGTTTGATTTTTACGTCTACGTCACGGATTTTTTGATAAGGCTGGATAAAAGTTCTTCCAATATAATGATTTTTTATAATCCCCATTTCAAGAGGTATGTTTCTTTTTTGTGAAAAACCAATTGCGGCAAGATTACCGGAATCAGGGATAGGCAAAACTATGTCTCCATCAAAAGGAAACTCATCTGCAAGTTTTTCCCCGAGCCGTTTTCTTGTGCTATAGACGCTCGTTTCAAATATACGGCTGTCAGGTCGTGCAAAATAAATAAATTCAAATATACAATATTTTTTAATGCTGCCTTCAGCCCAGAAAAAACTTTCCATTCCCTTCCGGTCAAACAGGAGCATTTCCCCCGGCTGGACGTCTTTTATGTATTTCGCACCGATAAGGTCAAAAGCACACGTTTCAGAGGCAATTACGTAGCTGTTGTTTATTTTACCGACAGAAAGCGGTCTCCATCCATGTGAATCCCGCGCTGCAATTATCCCATTCTCTGTAAAAAAAAGCAATGAAAACGCCCCCTTGAGCTTTTTAAGTGTGTATGCTATCTTTTCTTTTATGTTTTTGCCGGGACTCCTGACAAGCAGATGAAGTATGATTTCACTATCCATTGTTGTCTGGAAAATTGCCCCCCTTTTTTCAAGAGAGGCTTTAAGTCTGTAGCTGTTTACAAGGTTACCATTATGGGCTATTCCATAGGTTTTCCCCTGGTATTCTATATAGAAAGGCTGGACGTTTTTTACGTTTGAGCTGCCTGTCGTTGAATACCGTACGTGTCCTATTCCAAAATCTCCCTTGAGATTTTCAAGATTAGAGCCGTTAAACACCTCTGAAACAAGACCCATACCCCTGTGGGTTAAAATTTCCCTGCCATCGGATACCATTATTCCTGCAGATTCCTGACCGCGGTGCTGCAGGGAAAAAAGAGAGAAGTAAAGTATTTTCGGGGCGGATTCATTCCTGTAAATACCGGCAAGACCGCAATTTTCTTTTATTTCTTCCATTTTTTATTGGACCATGGCTTTATCCAGGACTTCAAATATGTTACTTACTGAAACAACTTCCAGCTCCTGTCTGATTTTTTTGGGTATTTCATCCATGTCATTTTCATTTTCTTTGGGAATTATCACTGTTTTAATTCCGGACCTGTGCGCGGCAAGTATCTTGCTTTTTAATCCCCCGATTTTTAAAACCCTTCCCTGCAGGGTTATTTCTCCTGTCATTGCAACGTCATTACGGACGTATTTTTTACTTAATGCAGATACAATGGCAGTAACAATCGTTACGCCTGCTGAAGGTCCGTCCTTGGGAATGGCTCCTTCCGGAACATGTATGTGAATATCCATTTTTTCATAAAAATCCGGGCTGATGCCAAATTTATCCACGTTTGCACGAACAAAACTCAAGGAGGCCTGTGCGGATTCCTTCATTACATCACCAAGTTTACCCGTAAGTATAAGATTCCCCTTTCCTTTCATTAAAACAATTTCAGTAAAGAGAATATCCCCTCCATATTCCGTCCATGCCATACCCGTAGCCACGCCTATTTTGGGTTCTTCCTGGATGGAGAAAGAAGAGTATTTTTCAGGGCCAATATATGAATAAACACTCTGCGAGGTTATGTGAAATTTTTTATTAGCACCCTCTACAATCTCTCTTGTTGTTTTTCTGCATATGTTTGCCAATTCCCTTTCAAGATTCCTTACTCCCGCCTCCCTGGTATAATCTTTTATAAGCTTCATTATGGCTGGCTCCGCAAATCTAATTTCTTCTTCTTTTAAACCATGGGATGTCAGTAATCTGGGAATAAGAAAATTCTTTGCAATCTCCACTTTTTCCCAGATTGAATACCCTGGAAGGCTTATGACCTCCATCCTGTCAAGAAGCGGAGACGGTATTGTAAATTCAGTATTTGCAGTTGTGATAAAAAGCACCTTTGAAAGGTCAAATTCCACCTCTAAGTAATGGTCAGAAAAAGCAAAATTCTGCTCCGGGTCTAAAACCTCAAGGAGAGCGCTGGATGGGTCTCCACGGAAATCTGTGCCGAGCTTATCCACCTCGTCAAGAAGGAAAACCGGATTATTTACGCCTGACTTTTTTATGGATTGCATTATTCTCCCGGGAAGCGCTCCTATGTACGTTCTCCTGTGCCCGCGAATTTCCGCCTCATCCCTGACCCCGCCAAGGGAAACCCTGACGAATTTTCTTCCAAGACATCTTGCTATGGATTTGCCAAGGGACGTTTTACCAACCCCTGGAGGACCTACAAAACACAGGATAGGTCCTTTCAGGGAATCCGTTCTTTTTCTAACAGCAAGATATTCAAGGATTCTTTCCTTCGGTTTCTCAAGTCCATAGTGGTCCTCATTAAGAATGTTTTCAGCATTTTTTATGTCAAGATTATCTTCCGTGTATTTTATCCATGGCAGGCTTATCAGCCAGTCTAAATACGTTCTTATTACGGTTGCTTCAGGTGACATAGGCATTGTTTTAGATAATCTGGTTAGCTCATCCAAAGCCTTTGTTTCTGCCTCTGGTTTCATTTTTGCAGATTTGATTTTTTCAGCCAACTGGACAATTTCAGGATTTTCAGTGGCTTCTTTCCCAAGTTCCTGCTGGATTGTTTTAAGCTGTTCATGAAGCAGATATTCCTTCTGGGTTTGTTCTATTTTTTTTACAACCTTCTCCTGTATCTCTTTCTGGACTTCTAAAACGTTAATCTCACTATTTAAAACGTCTATCAGTGCTTTAAGCCTGTCCTTAACGTTAAACGTTTCCAGGAGCCGGGCCTTATCCTTTATCTTTAAAGGAAGGTATCCTGCAATAGTGTCTGAAAGTCTTTCAGGGTCCTCAATTCCTATAATTGTCCCATAAAACTCTTTCGGCGTTTGAACGTTAAGAGCAAGATACTTCTGGACAATGTCCATAACAAATCTCATCAAGGCTTCTGTTTCCCTGTCCTTGAAAATCTCCTCTTTTACTTTTTCCATAATACAGCTGAAATACTTTTTACCCTGTACCACTTGAAGAATGTGAACCCTCTCAAGGCTCTCAACAAGGATTTTCATTGTGCCATTTGATTCACGGAGGCTCTGTATAACTTTTGCATAAATACCTACAGGATAGATATTCTCCAATTGAGGTTCTTCAACTCTTGGGTCATTTTGAAAGCCAATCACAACAAATCCATCCGTTCCCAGGGATTCTTCAACCGCATTGACTGACCGCTGTCTTCCCACAAGCAAGGGAAGAACCATATAAGGAAATATGACCATATCTCTGATTGGAACAAGAGGTATCTCTTTTGTCCCGGAAACTTCCCTTATTTCCTTTTTCAATGAATTATTTTTTTTCAATATAGCCATTTGTTTTAAGGATATATAATGTTATCTGCAATCCCATACTCCACAGACTCCCGGGCAGACATAAAATAGTCTCTTTCCGTATCTGCTTCAATCCTGCTTATATCCTGGTTCGTGTGTTTGGCAAGAAGCTCACTTATTATACTTCTGAGCCTCAGCATTTCTTTTGTATGGATACTCACGTCAATTGTCGTTCCTCCTATTTCCCCCCATGGCTGGTGAATCAAAACCCGTGAATGGGGTAAAAGAAATCTTCTGCCTTTTGTTCCACCCGCCAAAATAAGAGCCCCCATGCTTGCCGCCTGGCCTATACAGTAAGTGGCTACGTCATTTTTTATAAATTGCATGGTGTCATATATTGCCAGCCCTGCAGTAATAGAGCCGCCGGGGGTATTCAGGTATATACTTATTTCTTTTTTCGCGTCTTCATTCTGCAGAAAAAGAAGCTCGGCAACTATAATATTTGCAAGTTCATCCGTTACAGGGGACCCAATAAATATTATCCTGTCCTTTAAAAGCCGGGAATAAATATCATATGCCCGCTCCCCTTTTTCCGTTGATTCAATAACATAAGGTATCAACTGACCCCTTACATTACTGAATTTTTCTGGTTTCATTTTTTTCCCCCGGTAAGATTATTTTTTCAATCCACCTGGAATTATTTTTAATAAACTGGAACGTTTTGTCAATTTTTAAATCCTCTTTCCAATCGTCCATCCGCCCTGTTTCTTCCAGCCGTTTTTTTATGTCTGATACAGAACCCCTGGATTTCAGGGATGCCTTTTGCAGACTTTCATCTATTTCTTCCTGTGAAATCTTAATGTTTTCCTGCTCGGATATTTTCTCAAGAATAAAATACTTTTTCAATTGTTCTTCAGCATAAGGTTTCGCCTTTTTTAAGGTGTCATCCACAATCCTGTCTGTTTCATCCTTTGTTTTTTCTTTTAAATTCATATAGCCCAGCCATTCTTCCGCAATTTTTCTTGTTCTTTGAAATAAAAGTTTTTCCGGGATTTCAATCTCACTGTTTTGTAAGAGCTCTTCCCACAGCTGGTCTTCTTCAGCCTGGATAGCTTTCTGTTTATTATATTCCAAAAGCTGCCTGCCCACCTTCTCTTTCCATGCCTTTCTTTTTTCAGGGTCAATGACTGAAATGGCAAATTCCTTGCTCTTTTCATACTGAGTAAGAACTTTTTCCACATCCTCATTGGTTACAGGCTCAGGCTCTATTTTTTTTACTACAAGGTCTTTATATTTCTTTACTGAAGATGTTGGTTTTATTTCCACGTAAACCTTAAAACTAAGTGTGGTATCAAGTTTGACATCAGAAACTTCAGGTTCAATAATTGAGACAATCTTGTTTTGATTGGTAACTTCTAAATAACAGCGACTCACAAGATTTTCTATCAGTTTTTCCTTTATTGCATCCTGGTACCTTGTTTGAATAACGTTTTCAGGTACTTTACCGGCTCTAAACCCTGGTATTTTTGCAGAATTGGAAATCTGTTTAACTACAGTCTGTTTTTCCTGTTCAATAGTTTCCCTGTCAACTTCAAATATTATTTCTCTGCCATATTTTGAAAGTTCTTTTATTTCTGCTTTCATAAATTTTTCCCCTAAACTTTAAATATATATAATAGCATAAAATCAAAAAAAATTAAAGTCCTGAAAATTCCGGTTTTTGACAAGTGGTTGATAATACTTAGAAACAAAAATAGAAAGGATGAATCTCCCTGCGGCAAGCCGCAGGGAGATTCTCAAGTTAAAATTTTAAGCCTGCTACAACAAATGGACCTGAAAGCTGGATTTTTGCATAATCAGGGTCGCTTTTACCTTCTATATCAAGAGTCCTATATCCGGCTGATATATAAAAATTTTTCAATAGTAGCCATTTAATTCCACCTTGAGCATCCAGGAAATATCCATATTTACCGGCAGTTATCCCTGAAGCCCGCACAAATATATTTATCTTTTTATTGGGATTTACACTGAAAACAAGCCCTACTGTCGGTAAAACCCCGGAAATTGTTTTTGATGTTGATAGGGCTAAAGTTGTATCATTAAGATTTCCTTTTAGCTGGAACCCTCTTGCTTCAAGAAGAAGTCCAACTTTAAACTTCGCATTTTTCACGTTTCCAAAATATCTTGTCCATCCAATATTTATATCGTTTAAATCAAGCTGGGAAATAATATGATTCCCAATAGCATAGGTCTGTCCATTATAATTAATAGATTTAGTTATAGTGGCATTTCCGTTATATTCAACCCATAAATAAGAAAGTGTTATTTTATTCTTGGGATTAATCGTCCATGTAAATTTCCCTTCAGGAACGTTTTCATCTCTCATGCCAAGGTCATTTTTCATGTTAATCTCTGTTCCACTTATTCCACCGGCTGTTATGTTTACTTTTCCATTCAGGCTTGGAAACCAGTATTGTCCTTCAAATGATACATGAGATGCCAAAGATATCCTGCAAAAAAACATTACAAGAAACAAACCAACACCTGCAAAAATTTTTTTACTCATAGACTCTCCTTTTCCGTTAAAACGAATATTTGTGTAATAAATTTAATATGAATAGTTTTGGTGGTGAAATAAGAAAAAATACTGAATTTGCTGAAAGGTTGAAATCTACTGCCTGGATAATTTTGTGTCATATATCCTCTTTTTGTTTGTACTTTTGTATATATTTTATACCCATATATTTCACCTGGTCAAATTTATTTTTTATGGGCGTAGGGTTTGGTAGTATACTGTTCTTCCCAACTCCCATATACGGTGTGCAATCCTATCGTGGGGAGTATCCTAATTGTCGCTTATCAAAAATGTTCAAAAATTTGAATTTTAACCTATATTTGCTATAATGAAAGTATGAAAAATATAACATTGTCAAAAGAAGATATACAGAAAAAAGAAGGAGTAGTAATATTGCCATTGAAGAAATGGGAAGAGATTGAGGAAGAATTGGAAGATTGGGAAATGTATCGTTCAGAAAATTTAGCTAAAGAGATAAAAAAAGTTAGAGAAGAGGTTAAAGAAGGAAAAGTAATTAGTTTTGCCGAAGTTAAAAAGAAATTAAAAATTTCCTGAGTTCTTTCAATGAATATTATTTTTTCTAATCGTTCTTTTCGTCAATTATCTTCTCTTGAAAAAGAAATTCAGAAAAGGATTAAGGACAAACTTGATTTTTTTATTTCTCAAGAAAATCCTTTAATTTTTGCTGAAAAAATAAAAGATTCACGCTTTGGAGAGTGGCGCTATAGAATTGGAGAATACCGTGTGATTTTCGATTTGGAAGATATCAATATTATAATTCTTAAAGTTGGACACAGAAGAGATGTTTATAAATAATACCCTTTAATAAATTTCGCAAGTAATCAATAGTGTAAAATCCTCTCTTTCTTGAGGGGATAGAAAAATAGAAATTTACTTTTTAACGCTAATATGTTACCCTCCGTAGAAGATTGCTATACGGAGGGGGTGGGATTGTGCTAGAACCATACAAGATGCACCATTGACGCACACTCTACGGCTTCTTTGGAAAGCAACTTCCTGTATGGTAAAAACAGCCGTAGTGGTGAACCCGTGGTTCAATTCCCACCTCCGTAGAAGATTGCTATACGGAGGGGGTGGGATTTGAACCCACGGTATCGCCTTGCGACGATACAACGGATTAGCAATCCGCCGCACTAGGCCTCTATGCGACCCCTCCAGATTTTACTAATCTCTCAATCTATTATTTTATCATAAATACATATTCTTAATATATTGAAGAGGATTATTTTCTACATTTTGCAACTCACAGATTCTTCAATTTCGGTTTTAAATATGGTTTCAATGTCAAATGACAGACCGGATTCAATTCCCTTTATTGCTGTGTATATTTCAAATTCATTTAATTCTCGCCCAATTAAACGGACTGCTTCCTGTTGCAGTTCGTCCAAAATAACAGAAAATACAATTTTATCGTTTTGATTATTGTTCATAATTAGTTTTTAACTCTGTAATCTCTTAATTTCCTTTTTTATTTCTCCAATTACTTCTTTGTTGTGTATCCTCTTTTTATCTCCATCCTTTATGGATATAACATAAAAGACTTTTCCGCCATATTCTGCAGTAAATTTTGCATGGGTCTTGGTTTGCTGTGTTCTTTCATGCCAAATCTGTGGAATATGAGAAACTCCGCCTGCTGGTTTGATTTGCAGTCCTATAAATTTGTCTTTAATTTTTATGAAAAAGTCAACGTTATATAATCTGTCCCATTCATCAGGTGCAGGTTCAATCTTGACATTGAGAATTTCCTGCAGTTGGCCGTAAATTGTTTTTCTTTCTGTTTCATATCCATCAAAAGTTCTTTTGATGACAAGATTGATTATAAAGTCTATGCAATCCTGTTCTGTTACGCTTTCTATCTCTGCTTGTAATACTTCTGTGATTTTTGTAAATAATTTTCTTCCAAGGTCTATAAGATGTTTTTTGGCCCGAACATTGGCATAATAGTATCTTTCCCAGTCTTTAATGTTTTTCGGGGAGCATTTTCTTATTTCTTCTGAAACTTTACCGACGTTTCTTGAGAAATTCATCTGAAATCTGTTTGTTGCACTGTTCAAAATCCATTCTTTAGCCATGTGTCGTTCCTGTCATTAGTTTTTCAAAGGTATCTTTGTATTTAAAGTTATAGTCCGGAATATTTGCAAATTTTTGTTTAATCAGCTCTTTATTGATGAAAATTTTATTTTTGAGGAATACATAAGCAGGTATTCCATTTGTAGTTGATTTGAATAAGGAATCAAATTTTAAGAATACTTGTTTCCCTCTAACGTATTCTTCAAGATAGTTCATTGCCTTATTGGATTGCTGAGGAATACTATTTACGCCTAGAAATGTTATTTTAAGGCCTGTATCCAATTCAATGGTTTTTTCGTTTAAAATGTTTACTACTTTGTATAATCTTTCTTTATCAAATTTGAATTTATCCGGGGAGATAACTGGTTTTGCATCTTTGATATTGGGAATATAATCAATATCGTTTTCTATTGAAATTGATTTATTTTGTTTCAGGATTTCTACTTGATGATTTAAAGCAAACAAAGTTCCATTTAGTTCAATTTTATTTTTTATCATGGACAGGAATTCATCATTTATTTCATATCCTATAGAGTTTCGGCCCAAATTTATAGCGGATTTAAGGGTAGTGCCGCTTCCCAAAAATGGGTCCAATACAGTATCTCCGACAAACGTGAACATTTTAATTAGTCTTTTTGGTAATTCTTCCGGAAACATTGCTTCATGTCCGGCTTGTCTTTCTCCATTAAAATTCCAGTGTCCGGAAAAATATTCTTTCCATTCCTCCTTGGTTAATTTTGACTTTTCTTTCGATTCCTTAGAAAACATGGTTTTTCCCGGCTTTTTGAAAATTAAAATAAATTCATAGTCTATTTCCACTAATCCATTGGGCGGATAGGGATAGGAACCCATTATACTCGCTCCACCTGTAGTGTTCATTGTTGTTTTCTTCTGCCAAATTATTGAACCCATATAATCAAAACCGATTTTTTCACATTGGGTTATAAATTCGGAATGAAGCGGGGCTATTTTATATCTTCCGTAAATTATGCTTCTTAAAAATTGGTCGCCTATATTTATGCATAACCTTGTTCCGGGTTTTAGGGTTCTGAAACATTCTTTCCAGACGAGAAATAAACTTTTGAGATACTCATGTAAAGATTGGCCATATCCTATTTGACCTCCAACGCCATAATCTTTAATATGCCAATATGGCGGCGAAGTTACGACTAAATCTATACTATCATTTTTAACCTCGAGCATTTTTCTGCTGTCCCCGATTATTATTTTTGCATTTACCATTTATTTGTCACTTTTTATGTTTTAATAAATTTATCTAATTTAATTTTAACATTTAAAAAGAGTTATATCCATTACAGGATTTTAAAAAAATGGTAAAAATAGGTTTTTGTTGTCAATAGGCTTAGTACCATGGTAAGCAATTCATTCTATTGATATATTTTTTATCAATATTATTATTATGATATTATAAAAGATAAATTACAAAGTATATGAAAAAAAACACAAGGAGAAAAGACATGGAAAAAGAGAAAAGACATGAAAGTGTTTCACCGGGAAAAATACTGGATATGGGATGGGATTTTGCAAGAGTAAGAACCCTGACAACAGCAGTTGAGCTTGATATTTTTGGGCATATATATAGAGGAAACCACACCACTGAAAAGGTGTCTTCTGCTGCAAATACTAACCCACGGGCAACAGAAATGCTGCTTAATGCACTTGTGGGGCTGGAGCTTTTGAAAAAAAATAACGGGCAGTATCAATTGACTGATGATACTGCGGAATTTCTTGTTTCTGAAAAACCCGGTTTTCTTGGAGGAATGCTCAAACACATGATGGATCTGCATGAAAACTGGGGGCATCTTACTGAATGTGTAAAAACCGGCAAACCTTATGAATCTGTGGATGTACAGAAAAAAGCAGAGGATTTCTTCCCTTCAATGGTAAAAGGACTTTTTAACATGAATTACCAGGCTTCCAAATATGCCGGAACATACCTTAAAGAAAAGAATATCAATGTATCCAGTATATTAGATGTGGCTGCGGGCTCGGGTGTCTGGGGCATAGGTGTTGCACAGCAGTTTGAAAATGCAAAACTGACTGCATTGGATTTTCCGGAAGTATGCAAAGTTACAAAAGACTTCATCAGCCGGTATAAATTAGATAGCAGGGCTGAATGTATTGAAGGGAACCTAAGGGAGCTGAATTTTGGGGAAGAGAAGTATGACCTTATAACGCTCGGCCATATCTGCCACAGTGAAGGCAAAGCCAATACACCAAAACTATTGAAAAAATCCTGGACCGCCTTAAAACCACAGGGACATCTTCTTATCGCTGAATTTACTCCAAACGATGAAAAGACCGGTCCCGCAGTTCCTCTTTTATTTGCCCTGAATATGCTGGTTAATACAAGCGAGGGGGATATTTTTACTTTTGCAGAATTAAAAAAATTACTCATGGACACTGGATTTAAAAAAGTAGAGAAATTGGAAGAGGCGCCAAGTATATCTCCACTGATTTTAGCGAAAAAATAGAATTATCAAAAAAATCAGGGTATAATAAAGAAAACGTAAATATTCACTGAACCCCGTCTCAGTGATTGAAATGAAAATGTTCAGAGATAAGTTCTGGATTGCTCTTTATATCTTTATAAAGATAAATGCTTCAAATAAAGATTTAAAGACAATCCAAACTTACTTCAAACGTCGTTCTACTTGAGTATTTACAAGGAAACTTTTCATAACACAGGAGAGGAAAAATAATGGAATATTTTATAAAAGATATTGGTCTTGCAAGGGAAGGTAAAAACAAAATTTTATGGGCGGGCAAAGAAATGCCTGTTTTAAACATTCTTAAAGAAACCCAGTCTAAAAATCTTTTTTCAGAAATAAAAATAGGCGCATGCCTTCATGTAACGTCTGAAACTGCAAATCTTGTTATTGCACTTTCAGAATGCGGGGCAAAGGTATTTCTTACTGCTTCAAATCCTTTAAGCACCCAGGATGAAGTTGCTGCCTGTTTAGTAAAAGATTATGGAATACCGGTATTTGCAAAAAAGGGGGAAAGTTCTTCAGAATATAATGATAGCGTTAAATTCATTGCAGAGCAGAAGCCTGATATTGTAATTGATGATGGCGCGGACCTTATTGCCTATCTCCATCAGAATCTTTCATTATCTAAAAATCTACTCGGAGCCACTGAAGAAACAACAACAGGAATAACAAGAATAAAAAGTCTTGAAAAAGAGGGAAAACTTGCTTTTCCTGTGATTGCCGTAAATGATGCAATGACCAAACATCTTTTTGATAACAGGTATGGGACGGGCCAGTCTACAGTTGACGGCATTCTTCGTGCCACAAACATTCTGATTGCAGGAAAAAATGCTGTTGTCTGCGGATATGGATGGTGCGGCAAGGGTATATCAAAAAACTTCAGGGGTCTCGGGGCAAAAGTTATTGTTATTGAAGTGGACCCTGTAAAGGCTCTTGAGGCGGTTATGGATGGCTTTTACGTAACGACAATAGAAAAAGCCGCAGAATTTGGTGATATTTTTGTTACATCCACAGGGAATAAAGACGTTCTTTCAGCAAATGTCCTTTCAAAAATAAAAGATGGAGCCATCATTGCCAATTCAGGACATTTTAATGTTGAAATTGATGTGGATTATCTTGAAAAAAATTCAAGGGAAAAAAATTCCATCAGACCCATGGTTACAGAGTACGTTTTAAAGAATAATAGAAAAGTTTATCTTCTTGCAGAAGGACGTCTTGTAAATCTTGGCTGTGCTGAAGGACATCCTTCCTCCGTAATGGATTTAAGCTTTTCAAATCAGTTTATGGCATCCAAATATCTGAAGGAAAACAAAGGACTTGCTCCAAAACTTTATAGTGTCCCTGAAGAGATAGACAAAAAAATAGCAGAATTCAAATTAAAAAGCCTGAACATAGAAATAGATACCCTGACTGTCCAACAGACAGAATATCTCTCTTCCTGGAAGTTATAAGTTGATTTCAAGCCGACCCCTGTTATTTGCCGGTAAAGGCGGAAAGTGAAAAAATCTTATAGAATTACGATTGAAGGTCAGGTTCAGGGAATAGGATTCAGGCCCTACGTATACCGGCTTGCCAAAAAAAATTTTCTTACAGGATATGTTTTAAACAGCAGAAAAGGTGTAATTATTGAAATACATGGTGAAAACAAGAATATAAAAAAGTTCTTGATCCGGTTAAAAACAAATCCCCCGAAACTTTCTTATGTTATTTCCTTCAAAACAAAAAAAATTCCATTAAAAAAATGTTCCGGTTTTGAAATACGAAAGAGTGAAGAACTTGAAAAGGGATTTATCTTCCCACCACCGGACATAGCCACGTGTAAAAAATGTCGCGGGGAAATTTTTGACAAAAAAAACAGAAGATACCTTTATCCATTTACAAACTGCACCAAGTGCGGACCAAGATTTTCAATTGTTAAAAAACTTCCCTATGACAGGCAAAATACGACAATGAGCAAATTCACGATGTGCAGCAGGTGTGAAAAAGAATATAATTCTGTTTCAGACAGGAGATATCATGCCCAGCCCAACTGCTGTCCTGTATGCGGTCCACAGCTGCAGCTTTTTGAAACCCATAATAATCAGTCCTCAGTGGTTTCTGTTAATACAGATGCAATTTTTGATACTATAAAACTTCTTGAAAAAGGGGAAATTATTGCCATAAAAGGTATCGGGGGATTTCACATATGCTGTGATGCTGCAAATAGAAAAGCTGTTTCAACATTAAGAAAATGGAAAAGGGATTCCAATAAGCCTTTTGCCATCATGGTAAAAGACATAGAAACAGCAAAAAAGATTGCCTGTCTTACCAGAGAAGATGAAAAAATTTTAACCGGCATTGAAAGTCCAATACTTATTCTTCCCAAAAAAGATACACACCTTTTAAGCCGGGATATTTCCCCTGGAAACAACTATCTTGGAATAATGCTTCCCTATACCGGCTTACATCATCTCCTGCTTTCCCAAAAAATAAAAATTATTATTGCAACAAGTGGTAACATTAAAGAAGAGCCGATAATTACTGAAAACAGCGAGGCTGTAAAAAATCTTGACATCCTGACAAACCGTTTTTTGGTTCATAACAGGGATATTCACCAGAGAGAGGATGATTCTGTAATCAGCAGGACACCTTATGGCTATTCCATGCTCAGAAGAAGCAGAGGATACGTCCCCTTCCCTTTTAGTACAGAAAGCTCTATCAATAAAATTCTGGCTGCGGGTTCTGACCTGAAAAACACTTTCGCTTTAAGCAATGAAAGAGGGATTTTTCTTTCACAGCATATTGGAGATCTTGATAATATAGAGGCATTTACCTTCTATAAAAATACCATTCAGTATTTCAAACGGTTCCTTGAAATAAAACCTGGAATTATTGTCTGTGACCTTCATCCGGGATATTTTTCCACACAGTATGCGCAAAGTCTTTCAAAAGAGGAAAAAATACCACTGGTTCATGTCCAGCATCATCACGCCCATATGGTTTCCTGTATGATAGATAACAAACTGCAGAATGAACCTGTAATCGGGGTCTGTTTTGACGGAACAGGATACGGAACGGATGGAACGATATGGGGAGGGGAATTTTTATTGGGTGATTATTCTTGCTTTGAAAGGAAAGGTTCTTTCCTGCAGTTTTTACTTCCCACAGGCGGGATGGCAATAAAACAGGTATGGAAAACAGGGCTTTCTCTTTTATATGAAACATTTGGCAGAGACATCCCCTTTCTTCCATTTATGTCCGGCTTAAAAGGGTATGACATTGATACCGTGATAAAAATCATAGAGAAAGGCATCAACAGTCCAGCCACGTCTTCAAGTGGAAGAATTTTTGATGGTGTAAGCACAATCCTCGGGATAAAAAAAGAAACAACCTTTGAAGGTGAAGCCGCAATATCCCTGCAGATGAGAAGTGAAAAAGGAACAGAAAGGCTTAAATATGAGTTTGGAACTATGGAAAAAGAAAATCTTTTTATATTAGACTATAGGCCTGTAATTGAAAAAATTATCAAGGATATAAAAAACAGGGAAAGGGTGGAAGACATAGGATTGGGATTTCACATGGCAATGGCAAAAGGTATAAAAAAAATATCCGAAAGAATAGAAAAACAGACAGGAATAAAAAAAATTTGTTTTGGAGGCGGGGTCTTTCAAAACAACCTGCTTTTAAAGTATATAATCATGGAATTCAGGAATTCAGGGTTTAATTTATATTTTCATAAAAATTTCCCGGCAAATGATGGGGGAATATCCCTGGGACAATTAATAATAGCTAATGTCCAAAATTTCACTTTATCAAAAAAATCAAATGACACCTGAATTTCTTACTCTGAACAAACTTAAGGAATTATTGAAAAATGAAGGTATAAAGCCCAATAAAATATTAGGCCAGCATTTTCTTATAGATAAAAATGTCAGGGATAAGATAATCGGTTTTGCTGAGTTGACTTCTACGGATACGGTTATTGAAATCGGTCCGGGATTTGGAGAATTAACGGAAAGCATTACAGAAAAGGCAGGAAGGGTTTATGGATTTGAAAAAGACCGGCATATTGCCGGCATTCTTAAAAAAAGATTTGCAGAAAAAGAAAATGTCCGGATTATCATTCAGGATTTTTTGGATGTAGAAGCATCTTTTTTTAAAGACTTTGAAGGAAACCTTAAAATCATTGGTAATCTTCCGTACTATGTTGCCTCACCAATTCTTTTCAAGCTCCTTAAACTCAGGAATTACTGGGAATCCGCTCTTGTCAGTTTACCCGAAGAGGTTTCAAAAAGGATTATTGCCGCACCTGGTGAAAAAGATTTCGGGCTGATGGCGGTTTTATTTTCCCTTTATACAGATACAAAAGTTTGTTATAAAATAGGAAAAAAGGTATTTTATCCTGTACCTGACGTCAAATCGGTTTTTCTTTGTATAAAACCCTTAAAAAAGCCATCTGTACCCATACCTGACGAAGAAACGTTCTGGAAAATCATACCTTCCATATTTCTTTATAGAAGAAAAACAATACAAAACGTTCTTGCCCATGTTTTGAAAATTAAAAAACAGGACATAAAGATTATACTTGAAAAATCCGGGATAAAACCGTCTTTAAGAAGTCATCAGCTAAACCTTGAGCAATTGATAAAACTCAGTGATGTGATTTTGACAAAGATTTAGTTTGGTATATACTAAGAAACAATATAAATCCGGTTTATTTCAAAGCCGGGGTAGCTCAGTGGTAGAGCGCAGCCCTGAAAAGGCTGGCGTGGGCAGTTCGATTCTGTCCCCCGGCAAATCTGGAGGTACGTTTAATTTATGGATTATTATAATTCCCTTCTTTCTTCTTTAAGAAAACTTAATCCCGGGACAAAACTTTTTATCAATAGGATTTTAAACAGGGACAGGTATGCATTTATGGAGAAAATGATTGTCTTTCTCCAGAGGATTAATGAGCTGGAGAAAAAGGTAAAAAGTCTATCACCTGATGAGATGAAAGGAAAAACAGCGGAATTCAAAGACAGGCTCTCCAAAGGAGAAACCCCGGATGATATCCTGCCTGAGGCCTATGCTCTCGTAAGAGAATCTGCAAGAAGATTTATAAACATGCGCCATTTTGACGTCCAGATTCTTGGGGGGATAGCCCTGCATTATGGGAACATTAGTGAAATGTCAACAGGTGAGGGGAAAACCCTTGTAGCCACTCTCCCGCTTTATCTGAATGCCCTAACCGGGGAAGGCTGTCACCTGGTGACCGTCAATGATTATCTTGCCAAAAGGGATACCCAGTGGATGGGGCCGGTTTATCATAATCTTGGCCTTTCAGTGGGTTGTATTGTATCTTATGCACAGCTCAATGAGCAGCCGGGTATTTCTGCTTTTACCTTTGACCCCGCGTATCTGCCGGCGGATTCCCGGTTCCTTAATCTGAGATCGGTTTCAAGAAAGGATGCTTACACCTGTGACATAACCTATGGCGTCGGAAGTGAATTTGGTTTTGATTATCTCAGGGACAACATGGCTATAACCAAAGACGCTCTTGTCCAGAGAAATTTAAATTATGCAATTGTTGATGAGGTTGACAGTATCCTGATAGATGAGGCGCGCACACCCTTGATTATTTCAGGTCCCTCCGAGGAATCCGTAGGTCTTTATTATGACATAGATAAGATTGTCCGCAAGCTGAACAAAGACAATGACTATCTTATGGATGAGGAAAATCAGATTGTTTCCCTGACAGATGACGGACTGAGAAAATGTGAAAGGTTCCTTAACATAGAAAATCTTTATGATGGAGCCCATACAGACATTATTCATTTTATCAATCAATCACTCCGGGCCCACACCTATTCCAGGAGAGATAAGGATTATGTTGTAAAAAATGGCGAGGTAATAATTGTGGATGAATTTACAGGACGGCTCATGCCCGGCAGAAGATGGAGCGACGGGCTCCACCAGGCAGTAGAAGCCAAGGAAGGCGTCCGTATTGAAAGTGAGAACCAGACCCTTGCCACGATTTCTTTCCAGAATTATTTCAGACTTTATAAAAAACTTGCAGGTATGACTGGCACGGCACTTACGGAAGCTTCCGAATTCAAGGAAATCTATAAACTAAACGTAATTGCCATACCAACAAATAAACCATTAAAAAGAGCGGAATCCAACGATGAGATATATAGAACGGAAAAAGAAAAGTTTAATTCAGTGGTGAATGAAATAGAACAGATGTATAAAAACGCAAGACCTGTTCTCGTGGGGACTGTCTCCATAGAAAAAGCAGAAAAATTAGGCAGAATGCTGCGACATAAAAACATCCCGCACCAGGTCCTTCACGGGAAAAATCACGAGGCAGAAGCAGCCATTATAGCACAGGCAGGAAAACCCGGAGCAGTTACAATAGCAACCCAGATGGCAGGAAGAGGCGTAGACATCATTCTTGGCGGAAACCCTGAAGTTCTTGCCAGGGAGGAAACAATAAGAACCATCTGGTCCCAAAAATCAAAAACGACAACAAAAACACAAACGAAGATAAAACTATTTCATGAGATTTTAAATGAAATAGAAGATGCCTATAAAAAGACCCAGGATAATATTGAGAAAAAGCTCCTGCCTTCTCTTGAAAAAGCAAAAGGCTTTCTTACAGAAAAAGAAAACAATTTTGCAGAAACAGACAAAAAAGCAAGAGAAGACATGGAAAGAAGTATTTTTATGGCAAAAGCAGGTGAAGAATATTTACGTGCCGAACCCAGGATTTTAAAACTAAAGGAAAAACACCAGGAAGCTGATGACATGCTTAAAAAAGCACAGGTTGAATATCAAAAAAAACCTGAACAATTAAAAGAATTCAAAGAGGCATTAAGCAAAACATACCGTGATTACGAAGGTTCAAAAGAGTTTATAAGAAAAAATGCCGGAATCTTTATAAGAAAAGACATTGAAGAAAAAACAAACCAGATTATTCTTCTCTGTGAAAATCCTCCTGAAAAAATACCTTTTTTAAAAAAAGAGTTAGAGCAGCTCGTTGAGGAACTGCTTTTATGCATAAAGGGCTACAAGGAAAGCATTACCCCTGTCCTTACGGATGAAATCAAAAATTCCGCCTCATTCAAGGATTTTTCCGGGCGGAGTAAAAAACTCATGGATTTTCTTGAAGATGCAGGAAAAAAAGTTTTTGAATTAAACGTTGAGCAGGGCAAAGAATTTGTCAGGGATTTTCTTGTAAACTTTCAGGCAGAATATAAAAATTTTATTTATGGACTGGATGCTTTGGAAACAAACCTTTTTTCTTTCTTTGGTGGAAAAGATTATTCTGAAAGAAAAAAAGATTATAACAGAGCCCTTGAAGATTATGAAAATCTACATTCTCAATATGAAAAGGAGCTTTCTTTTGCAAGGGACGAGTATGAGAAAAAACACGGTGCGACGGAAGAGGAATGGAAAACAGCAAGGGAGGAAATGGAAAAAAGTCCTGAAGAGTTTAGAATTATATTTAACGAAACTCTTGAAAAAAATTTAAAACCATGGGAAAAAGACCATGAAAAGGTAGTTTCATTAGGCGGACTTCACATCATGGGAACAGAAAGACACGAGGCACGCCGGGTGGATAATCAATTAAAAGGCCGCGCAGGCAGGCAGGGAGACCCTGGTTCTGCATGTTTTTATCTTTCTCTTGAGGATGACCTGCTTCGTATCTTTGGCTCGGAAAGACTTATGGGTATTATGGGAAAACTTCCTGAGGGTGAAAAAATCACGCATCCTATAATAACAAAACAGATTAACATGGCCCAAAAACGTGTTGAGGGAAGAAATTTTGAAATAAGAAAACATCTTATTGATTTTGATGACGTTTTAAACCAGCAAAGAAAGGTTATATACCAGTTGAGAAGGGATATTTTAGAGAGTACTGTCAACATAGAACAGTATATTTTGACTTTTATAGATGAGACCATAGATGATTTTTTCAATGAATTCATGAACGAAAAAACAAAAACAGAGGAGTGGCACCCGGAAAAGCTTTCAGGTATATTAAAAACCACTTTTGGCATAGAGATTGATTCTTCCATACCTGGCGATACAAAAGAACAGGTTTTCTGGAGGGATAATCTTATGGAGGAAGCAAAGAAAAAATCCAGGGAATTATTTAACAGGAAAAAAGAACAGTCCGGCCCTTTGTTTGAAGAAATCATCAAATACGTCTTCTTACAGGAAGTTGACTCAAAATGGAAATCGCATCTACGGTCAATAGATGCTCTTAGAGAAGGAATTAATCTTCGCTCCTATGCACAGAGAGACATTCTTGTTGCATACAAACAGGAGGCGTTTTTAATGTTTGAGCAGATGTTTACTTCAGCAAAAATAGAGATTCTTTCTGCTCTTTTCAAAATACAGGCGGCACCTTTTGAGCAAATACAAAAACCTAAAAAGATTTTTGCCCCCTCGGTTTTTGTTCACCAGGAATTTGGCCAGTTTGAATCTATCCAGTCACAGGAATCAGGCCATCCGGTACAGGAATCCGTTCCTGTTGCCCCTAACATTCCTGAACCTGTAGGACAGCCTGTAAAATCCGCACAAAAAACCGGAAGAAATCAGCCCTGTCCCTGTGGTAGCGGTAAAAAATATAAACATTGCTGTGGTAAAAACGTCACTGGATAAATATGATGTGGAGGAATTGTGGATAACTTGTGGAAAAACTGGGATTTAGTGTTAAGAAACTTAAAAGATAGAATAAGAAATGACAGGGCTTTTGAAACATGGATAAAACCTATCAAACCTGTAAAAATCGAGAATAATTATATATACCTTGAAATCCCAAATCCATTGTTTTACAAAGGAATCAGCGGTTTTATCAATGATTTAAGGGAATCCTTATCAAACATTACAGGTTATAACATGGAAATAAAGTGGTCGTACCCGGAATCCAAAAAAAATCCTCCCTCCCTTTATTTTGGTGAAAAACTTAATCCGGCAAATTCTTTTGATAATTTTGTCCGCGGTCAATGTAATCAATTGGCACATGCTGCAGGAATTGCAATCGCCCAGTCACCGGGAATAGCCTATAATCCATTTTTCATATATGGCGGCGTGGGTTTGGGAAAAACACATCTTATACAGGCAATAGGTTCCATGGCAATCAAAACCAATAACTGTAAAACAGCCTATCTTCCATGTGAAAATTTTGTTAATCTTTTTATACAATCCATCCAGACAAAAACAATGAATACTTTTAGAAATAATTTTCGTTCCCTGGATATTCTACTTATAGATGACATACATTTTATAGCAGGTAAAGAAGGTACCCAGGAAGAGTTTTTTAATACGTTTAACTCTCTTTATGACCAGAAAAAACAGATAATTCTTACCAGTGACAGGCCACCCAAAGAATTGTTTTCCCTTGAAAAAAGACTTGTTTCACGTTTTGAATGGGGTCTTGTAACTGACCTTAAACCCCCTGAATTTGAAACACGGGTTGCGATTTTACGGAAAAAATGTGAATTAAAAAAAATATTTTTGGATGATGACGTTGTTTTTTATATAGCTGAAAATATTCATGATAACGTCAGGCTTCTTGAAGGTGCACTTAACAGACTTATTGCCATCTCATCTCTTTTAAATAAAACCCTTGACATAAACATAACAAAAGAATATCTCAGGGATCTTATTTCATCCCAGAAGAAAATCATAACCATTGAAAAAATACAGGAAAAGGTTGCCTTTTATTTTAACATCAGCGTTCATGATTTAAAAAGCTCAAGAAGATTAAAAACACTTGTTGTACCAAGACAGATAGCAATGTATATAGCAAGGGAAAAAACAGATATGTCTCTTACTGCCATCGCTGAAGAATTTGGAGGAAAAGACCATACAACGATTTTATATGCCTGTAAAAAATTAAAAACACAATTGGAAACAGATTCTTATTTAAAAATGTCCATTGAAAAAATAATAAACAGCTTACATGAATAGTTCTTCACAGGAAACACACATTATAAGTATATGAATTTCAACAAGATATAACTTTTACACAATATTACTAAGAATATATATTTTAATTTATTTAAAAAAAAGGAGTAAATATGGAATTAATAATAGAAAGAAAAGAATTATCGGGAATTATAGAAAAAATGGGTAAAGTGCTTCCTTTAAAACCCCCAATCGTAAGTTTGGGCGGAATTTTAATGGAGGCGAAAAAAGAAGGGGTATCATTTACAACAACAGACCTTCAGTTAACCTTAAAAATATTCATGGAAGGTTCTGTCAAGGAAAAAGGCAGTATTCTTATTCCAGGGAAAAATTTTATTTCCCTGATAAAAGAACTTCCTGAATCCTCAATAAAAATGATAACAAAAGATAATTATTTAATAATTGAAAATAAAAATTTTCAATATAAACTTCTTACAATGTCAATTGAGGATTTCCCCAAGCTTCCGGAGCAGGATATTTCTTCAGAAGCCAATTCCTTTGTTTTATCTTCCGAAGATTTTGTAGATATGATTAAAAAAACCTGTTATTGTATAAATCCCCAGGAAGCCCGTGTATATTTCAGGGGTGCTTTGTTTAATTCAGATACCAGAATATTAACAATGGTGGGAACGGATACACGACGTATGGGTTTAATAAAAAAAGAAACATCCAACAAAAACTTATTAAAAATTTTACTCCCCTATAAACTTTTGGAGGTTTTCCCCTACCTTGTAAAGGATGAAAAAATGAAAGTGGCTGTATCAAAAAATCAGATAAGTTTCAGTACTGACAGGATATTATTAACATCCCAACTTCTTGAAGGGGAATTTCCCAACTATAACACGGTATTTCCATCAGGAAAGCTCAATTATGCAAAAATAAACACAAAAGAGCTTTTTTCTTCCCTTTCCCGTATAAATCTCTTATCAAGTCTGAATTTTAACTCTTTATACATGCATTTCAGGCAAAACCTTCTTGTTCTCAACCTTGAAAGCCCTGATATAGGATTAGGAGAGGAAAAAATCAAGATAGAATATTCAGGTCCGGACGTTACTATGATTTTTAATCCTGTATATCTGATAGATTTTTTAAAAACTGTTGAAGAGGAAAACATAAGGCTTTCTTTTACGGAACCGACAAAACCGGCCCAAATAGCTCCTGAAGGAAATGAAAATTACGTATATATAGTAATGCCCATCAAGCCCTGATAATAATGGTGGATAATACAGAAAAAATATCCGAAATTCTGGCAAGGGTGTTAAAAAACATAAATAATAATACGGAAACAGAAACTAAAAGGATAAATCCTGTTATTGACTGGGAAAAAATATGGATAGAATTATTCCCTGATGAGTCTGTATTCACCGAAGTAATAGGGCTGGATAAAAAAACTTTATTAATCAGGGTAACAAGCTCTGCATGGATGATGGAATTAAAAAAAAGAAAACAGGATATAAAAAACCAGTTGGAGGAAAGAACAGGCACCCCGCTTTCAGATATAAAATTTTTCAGGTAAAATAGGATTTTTTAAGGGGTTGTGCCAGAGTGATAAGATATACTTTTTTCGCTCCTGCGGACAATAAAAGATTGGTACATTCATTTGCCGTTGCCCCTGTTGTTATTATGTCATCCACAAGCAGACATATTTTTCCTCTGAGTCCATCGCCATTGATTATTTTAAAAGCCCCTTTTACGTTTTCTAATCTTTCTTTCGGGGATAATTCCACCTGCGGGAACTCAAAATCCCTGGTCCTTTGCAGGGTATTTAACAGGGCAGGTTTTTCTATTTTTTCCCCCATACTTATACATAATAATCTTGTTAGTTCTATCTTGTTATCCGCAGAATGGGGGCATGGAATAAGCAGGTCTGTTTCTGACAGTAACGGATTCCCGTGATACGTTGTAATAAGTAGTTCCACCAAATCCGGAATTTTTTTCAGACTGCCGTTTATCTTGACGTCTAATATATCTCTCCTGATTTTATCCTTGTAGATACTTGCCGGGGGAATAAAATAGAATAGAGGATAAGAGATAAATTCTTTTCCTGAGATTTCTTTTACTTTTTGGGTATCCAATAATATAATCAGTCTGTCTTCCTGTTTTTTTGCCAGGACAGGAACTCCTCCAAGCATACCCCTGAATCCGTTTTCTGTTTGGTATAATCTCCCAAACTTTATGTTCATTTTTAAATTCCAAGTCTGATTCTATATATTTGCCCCTGGTTTTGAAAAACCGGATCTATTATTCCTTCAGGGAACAGAATTCTTAAAGGCTGTGAAGACATTCCCGGGGCAGCTATGGATATAAAAACATCTGCCATGTAATTTCCGGATGGCATCCGTTTTATTTTTAAATTCTTAAAAGTGTATCCCGGTGGCAGGTGTGATAATTTTAAAATCAGAGATACCATTTTGTTTTTTTGCCGGGATGAAAAGTATTTTGACGTGTCCTGCTGCTGGTAGTTTGTATATGCTGTCTGCATTATCGTCACTTTTTTTTGCAGCATGTTTCTTTGTTGTATTACCTTTGTAAGTCCTGTCCTGTTCTGGTAAAAAATTGCAACGGCAAGTAAAACACCAAATACAGCTGTCCCGCCAATCATCCGGATTTGTTTGTTTTCTGCTTCTGTCTTCTTGAATTCAATGTGTTGGGGAAGAATAAATTCAGGTGTGTTTTGGACAGGCAGGGCATGGGGAAAGGAAATGGTCTTTACCTCTATCCCTTCTAACTGTTCTGCTATATCCCTGCTATTTGTAATAACAGACATGCTTTCCAACCTGAAAGTTGTTTTATAGTCGTTGATAGAAAATTTCACAGTTTCTTTTATGTTTTTGATTGGAACCGGGGTAGCCTGTGAAACCTCTTTTCCTTTTATGCCTGTCATTATAAGTGTTGTATCATCTAAAGCGTGTAGAAACAGGGCGGGTTCTGAATTGGTAAGCAGATTTCTTACAGAGGTTTGATAGGGAATAAGAACTGTTTTGCTTAGCTCTGTCTGTTTTTTTATCTTATCTATTACGGATACAGGCAAAATAAATACCTGGTATAGTTCTTCATCAATTTTTTCATAACAGAAAAAATTATTGTTATCCTGTATTTTTTCCAGGGATTCTTCATTTACCGCTTTTTGAATTTTGGGTTCACAAAAAACAAAATACTTGTTTTGTTGTTTCACATACTCCACTTTATTCTCCTTGCTGTTAAAAATATCAGCAACTCATCTTTGCTTGTTGTATCTGTATTTTGCCTGAATAAAGCCCCTATAACAGGTATTTTTGATAAAACAGGTATTCCCTGTTCCTCCTTGTCTTTTTGATTAAAAATAAGCCCGCCTATTGCAATAATATCCCCATCCTTAATTCTTATAGACGTGTTCAATGCTCTTGAGGCAACCTGTGGTAACTGGATTTCAGTGCCATTTCCCGTGTTTATGGTTTGTATCTGTTTTACCATTGTTACGGATGGCATTACGTTAAGAAATATCCCCTGCTTTGAAATCTTGGGAATTATTGTCATGTTTACTCCATCCATTACTTCCCCTGGTGTTATGGCTGTCTGGCTCCCTACCTGGGTTATATACTGGCTTGACTGGGCTATATAGGAAACAATGTCTGCCATCTGGATAATTGCCGGCTGGTCATTCAGGACTGTTATCTGGGGTTCTGAAAGAATAGAAATCTTTCCCTGGCTGCCTAATAGATTGATTATTTCCTCCATTCCGTTTGTTGTTGTGCCTGTTGTAGTCGGCTGTCTGCTTCGCAGCAGGAAAACAGGACCTGATGAGAGCAGGTTGAAATCTGTCTGAAAACCTGACTCTGAAGTAAGCAGGTTCCAGTTAACACCACCCTGAAATCCTTTATTAAGCGTTACTTCCACAACTTTTGCTTTCACAAGAAGTTCTTCTGAAAGGGTTTTGTTCAGGGTTTTAAAATATTCTGAAATTCTCTTCAGGTTCCGTACCCTGTCAAAAACAAAGATTGTTCCCGCTTCATTGTTTATTGCAAACTTTCCGTCTTTGCTGATAAGGCTTTTAAGGTTCTCATTTATATTTTCATATAAAGACACTTTGTCTGCATATATCCGGACAAAAGAGTTGGGCCCGGAGTTGCCATTCCCGGAAGAATTATTATTCAAGGTGGATGTATTACCTGCTGTGCCTGTTGTGTCAGGCATGTTATTATAAGGGCTGGACGCTCCTGCCGAATAACCGGTTATACCGTTTGCTGATAAATCTATTTCATTGGAAAATTGCGTTGATATATATGGGACAGATAATTGAAACATCTCTGAGCCAAATTTACTGATATAAATTTTCCCTTTTTTCACATCCCAGGCGTAATCCAGAAGATTACAAAGATTATCCAGAACGTCTTTTGCTGTCTGGCCATTAAAATTTCCCTGTACGTTCATATCAGGGTTAACCCCGCTTTTCGTTATTATGGGTACTCCGAGCTGTGTGGCTAATTCAGATAGTACGATTCTTAATGGCGCTGAGCCTATGTTGATATACATAATTTTGTTTAAAAAAACAGGCTCCGGCAGTATAACTTTTGTTATCGGACAGGGGTTTTGAATACCTTTACTCTCCGGTACGGGTTTATTGGTCCGTTTATAGCCTTCCTGTTTAATCCGTTCCTGAAACTTTTTATTATTTATAGCCTGATGGTATTGCCCCATCAGCTGTTTCCACTCCTTGTTGATTATTTCCTGTTTTTCACTATTGCTTAATTTCTGCGCCTTTAAATAAGTTCCGGGTGCAGTTAAAACAATCACGGTTAAAAAAACCATTATTATTCTTTTCATCGGGATTCTCCTTTTGCAATGGGATAGGCATATTCCTTCTGCCATTTGCCCGGCTGGATAATTACGTATTCATAGTGTGATGGTATAAAAAACCCGTTAACGAGCTGCGCCGGGATTTTTACTTTCTGGACAATAGGTGATTGCCAGTAATAATAAGGGACCTGGTTATCTACAAAGTTCTCCCTGAATTTCTTTAATTGTTCTTTCACGCCTGCCTTATACCCTTCTTTATATGCTTTTTTCTCTTTTTCTTTTCCCGGGGAAAAAATATCCTGAAAAAAATCAACAAAACCTGGATGTTTATGATGTTTTATAGCCGTATCTGTTGTGATATTTTCAGAAACATTTTGTGCTTTCAAAGCCCCGGCTGCAGTTAAAACAGTCCAAAAAACAAAAAGTATTATTATCTTTTTCATACCCGCTCCTTTGTTAGTGTTTCTATGGCTTTTTCAAGGCTCCCTGTTTGTTTAACCGCCTCATTAAGTCTTGAAATGTCTTTGGGGTCGGTTGTAAACAGCCAATAGCTTGCAGGGTCAAGAATCAGTCTTACTATACCGGAATCCGCATCTGTTTTTATCATTGCTTCAGAATATCTGCCCTTGATAGTTTTTATGCTTTTTAACGTTTTTACCTGTATTTCATTCAAACCGAGCTGTTCTTTCATACTTTCAACCACTTCAGGATTCTGCGCAAGATAAATCCTGTTGACTGCATTTGCCATAATGGAATTACCCGCCTTTGTATTAAAAAAGTCCTGGAGCTGCTGTGAGATTGCCCCTACGCTGCACCTGTATTTCCTAAAGGTCCTGAAAGCGTTTTCTATAAACCGGGCTGTGTTTTCCGTGTTAAGAAGAGTCCATGCCTCGTCTATCAAAAGGTATTTCCTGATGTCTTTCATTCCTGCCACCTTACCCGTAAGAAGATACATTAAGGCGAGTAAAAGAACTGTCTGTAAATCCTTCCATCCGCCAAGCGCCCCTAATTCAAAAACCACAAAATTATTTGTGATATCCAGCTGGTTCTGTCCATCAAAAAATCCGCCATAATGGCCTTTTTTTAAAAATGGCAACAATTTCAGGATTAGTCTTTTACCAGGTAGTTCATCTTTATTTAACTGTTCCGCCACGTCAGAAAGGGTTACCTGTCTGCCTGCCACTTCATGGTAGGCATTTTGTATTGCTCCCTGGATGATTGCTCTTTCTTCTCTTCTCAGTCTTTCTGTATCTTCTCCTCCGCTTGCCATTTCTGAAACAAGCATAACCGAAAAGGCAAGATTTTCAGGATTAAGAGAAGAGGAAAAAGGATTTATACATGTCGGATTATTCGGGTCTATTTCAACGTATTGCCCCCCATTTACTTCACAAATTCTCTGGTATGAGCCACCCCTGTCAATTACGAATATATGAGAACCGAGCCGTAGACCTTCCATAATAAGGTTATTACAAAACACACTTTTCCCTGCCCCGGTTATTCCTACAGTAAGAAAATGCGGACTGTTGCTGTCAAACGGGTCAAAGAAAAACACTCTTCCCTGCCTGTTTGTAAAAATAGCTGCCGGTGTATTTGAACCTGTGCCGGAACCCCAGACCGGAATAATATCACTGGCGTTATCAGACAACATCTTGTGACTTCTCTGATAAAACTTTTCAAATTTATAGTCATATCCAAAAGGAAGGCATGCAAGAAACAGGCCTGCTCCTATCAAATTCTCTTTTACTCCCTCGCAGCCAAGAAAATGGAGCGTATTGATTATTTCATTCTCAATTCCGCTTTCTTTGTTTTCCCAGACAAGAAAATGTGTGGAACAGTTAAGAATTTTCCTGCCCTGTCCAAACACTTTTTCTATGACCGTGTCAGTATCTTTCTTGATAAGGTCAGCTTCTATGGACCTGTCCCCGAGAATATTTGTCTTGTGGATAAACGCAAAAGAGCTTTTTCTTTTTACCTTTTCCATCTCTTCCGTCTGGTCATTACAGGCTATGTTCACAATCATTGCAATATTGCTTGCCAAATCAATCACAGAAGTTTTTTCTCTTCCCACACAAAACATTCCCGGAAACGTTTTTAAAGGAAGTTCTATCAGTGAAATAATGATGGTCTTTGTTTTATCCAGAACAAAACCTTCGCCATCTACAAAAGGATTTGAAAGAAAAATCTGCTGCCTGATAGATTTTGAAGGATTATAATTGCGGGGGAGCCTGTCTGGAGCGGACATCCGGCTTAAAATTTCTACCAGAACTGTTCCGTCAATTTCCCTGTATCCAAGATTAAGGTTCTGCAAAACAGAGCATAGCTCGCTATAGTGGTCTAAAAGTGCCTGTCTGTCTGATTGCAGTGTCCGTTGAAAACTGTCTAAATCCATTTTGCCGTGGGAAGGGAAAAACCTGATTGTAAAAACCAGATGGATCTCTCTTGTAGAATACGTTGTTGCGCCTTCCCTGAAAAACCCGTTTGCCCCTTTTTTTATGTTTTCAATCTTTCCCTGTGAGAATATTTTTGACTGGCCTGAAGGTTCCGCTTCTTTGTATGACAAGTATTTATCCAATTTTTCTGAGACGTCAGGAATAGAAAGCAGTAGAAACTGATAAGAGAAGCCGGGTCTGAAGCGGGTTATAAGGGTCTCAACCTGTGCAGCCAAAACATCAAGTTCTGCATCTGTTTTAAGTTCAATGGGTATCTGTGAAAGAATAAGCCCTTTTCCGAGACTTCCATCAACAAATGTAAATACATCATCTTCAAAGCTGTAATATGGCAGAAAATCCGCTATGCCTTGTCCCTCGTCAAATAAATTTTCCCATATTTTTTCTGTTATCATTTTGTTCCCCGGTTATTATTTTTATTTACGTAAGGAATTGTAATTGCGGGTATATTCATCTGTGGTGTATCTATGTACCAGGAAGGCTTTTTAACTATTATGTATACCCAATATCCGCCAACCAGGGCACCATTTTTTGTCTGATGGGGAACAATCCACGCTCTTTTGACCACTGGTGGATTTATTACAGGCACATAGGGCTTTACATAACCCAGGGCTTTATTTATTTTTAATTGCCGGGCTATTGCTTTTATTGTGTCATATTTTCCCTGTTTTTCTGCGTGCCTGTAGAGCTTTTCCATTGATGACTGCCGGCTTGTTGTAGAAGATATACCCGCACAGCCGCTACTGATGATAAGAATACCCATGATTGTTATAATCGTTGCCGCTTTCAATTGATACTCCTTTTTCCATTACTATCTGTATTGGTGTCCCTGCCCTGATCTTGATTGCTGTGATAATCTGATTCAGCATACCGGAATAATAGTTTGAAAGGTTTCCTGCCGCAGAGGCAAGCCCTGAATATAATCCATACTTTGTAGTGTTTCCTGTCACATTTGTTTCAAGTGTTCCTGAAATGGTTTGCTGTGTGGATGTTTGTGCCTGTGATAAAGCCTGTGATGCCCCGGAAAGAAACCCTGAAGTGAATGCCCCTGCCAAAGCCCTGCCTGTTTGCTGAATTATCTTTCCTTTTACTCCAAGAATATCATCAGGACCACAGACCCAACCATTAACATTCTTTTCCCAGACCTTTCCATCAGGGAATACGTATGCAAGTCTGACAACCTGGATAACCGCCCTGCTTGAATTTATGTCCGCCTGTGCTTTTCCTATACCGAGCATTCCTTTAAGCGGGATTTTACTTCCTGCAGGACCATTAAACGCCTGGTCAACTGAAAAAACCACAGGCAGAGGATTTGATTTGTTCTCCGGGGCGAACACACCGCTTAATAACGTACCTTTTACAAAAGAACCTGCCGGAAGATATAGTTCTTTTTGACTGTAAGATGTCTGTTCCTGTTTTTTCTGCGGGAAGCTGATAATTTGAAGTCTTTCTGATTGTGGAGTTGATGGAGCAGAAACCTGCCGGGTGGGAATAATGTTTGATATTTTTGTTTCTATTTTATTCATTGCCTCGTTGAGATTCTCATTCATTTTTTTATCTACTCTGTCATTGATGTGTCTCAATTCAGCATTCAAAAGCTTGTTCTGGTCCGTCAGTGCCTGGTTTTGTTTTTGGAGGGCGTCCAGCTGGTTCTGAAATTGTTCTAAATTGTTTGATACGTTGTTAACCCGGGATTCAATGGCTTTGTTATAGATTTGACCTTCTTCCCCCTGAATACCGAGTATTCCGGTTACGTTTTCGTTGGCTCGGGGTATTTTCTGCCTGTTTGCCGTCAACCGGGACGTTAACAGTGTTATAAAGACAAACAGGATAATGACGACTATGAAAATTGTTTTTGCATTTTTCTTCAGCGTATTTTGTAAACTGGGCATTTTAGACAACAAAATATCCTCCACATAATAATTGTCCCAGTCAATTATTACTCCAGAAAATAAAGATAAAAAATTTTTATTATTTTATACCAATAATACTTTTTGTCAAAAAAATATTGTAAATATTCACTAAACAGTGTTAATAATTTCCTGAGCTGAAGTAGGAAATAAGTTCTGGATTGCTCTTCTCTTCTTTGTAAAAACATTCTTTCAAACAAAGCTTCAAAGACAATCCAAACTTATTTCAAACACCGTTCACTGAGTATTTACGAAATATTTATTGAGGGGTTTTTATTTATATTCAAGAGGATCTTTTAGTCCCGCCTTTTCAAAGCCTTTCAGTCTTATTACGCAGGAGGGACATTTCCCACATGCTTTTTCCTCTCCCTTGTAACATGACCAGCTTAATGAAAAATCAAGATGCATGCTGTTTCCAATCAGTATAATTTCTGATTTTGACAGGCTGACAAGAGGGGTTTTTAATAAAATCCTTCCCCCCTTCACTGTTTTTTGTGTGGCTATGTTAATAAGCTTTTGATATGCCTCTATATATTCAGGCCGGCAGTCAGGATAACCGGAATAATCAATGTGATTTATCCCTAAGTAGATGGCATCTGCGTTAATATTTTCAGCATATGCAAGAGCAAGAGAAATAAAAATCGTATTTCTTGCGGGAACATAGGTTACAGGAATACCCGTAACTGGTTTTTCAGGGATTTTTATGTTTCTTGATGTAAGGGCTGAAGAAAGAAAAGAAAGGTCAATGGTAATGATTTTATGTTCATCCACGTTCAAAAAACCGGCTATCTTTTTTGCATATTCAATCTCTTTTTTATGTTTTTGTGAATAATCAATAGTCAGTCCGTATAATTCATAGCCGTCTTTCCTGGCAATTCCTGCAGAAACAAAGCTGTCCAGTCCTCCTGAGATAAGGCATACGGTTTTCATTGTATTTTTAAGAGCTTATGCAGTTGTAATCTTAAAAACCAGTTTGGAATTTTTATTTTTTCCATCTCTTTTGCGATCTTTTCCGCCAATTTTAGCTCATTGTCTACAGGCTGGAGAATCACAGGAACCTTTATCTTCCTGTCAATAAAATTAATATCCTCCATGTCACATATTACGTACTTGAATTCAGAGGCGGTTTTCCTGAATCTTTCATCGTAGCCATTTTTAAAACGTCTTGTTCCTGCTTTTTTGGGACTTACAGTAAGCCAGTCAACATTCAGATTTTGATACGTTAACCCGTTTGTTTCCACCGCGATTTTATATCCCTTGTTTGTTAAAAGTGAAATAACTCTCCTTAAATCCTGGAGCAGGGGCTCCCCGCCGGTTATTATCACAGATTTTATGTTAAATTTTTCAATTTTTCGGACGATGGTTTCTTCATCAACAGTTTTTCCTTTTTTCCAGGAATACCGTGTGTCGCAGAATTTACACCTTAAATTACAGCGGGCGCATCTTATAAAAACACAGGCTCTTCCCTGATTAAACCCTTCCCCCTGGATAGAAGAAAAAATCTCACAGATTTCAAGCATGTATAAGATTTTATCACAATTCATCAGCAAAAAAATAATTACTTCCTGTTGACATTATTGTATAATAGAAAAATGTATCCTATATTTCTTGTAATACATGGATTTGTAATTTACTGGTATGGAGTAATGATTGCCATAGGTGTATATGTCAGTTTTTTTATATTTCAAAAACTTGCCAAAAAAAAATCATATCCGGAAAATACAATAGAAAAGATTTTTTTTATTGTGGTTATATCAGGCGTAATAGGAGGAAGATTACTTCATGTCCTTGTGAATCCTCACTACTACTTCAGCCATCCGATTGAAATACCTGACATAAGAAAAGGCGGTCTTGCTATCCAGGGCGCACTTATGCTGCCATTTATATCTCTTATAATTTTTTTAAGAAAGAATAAAACCATAAATTTATTGGTTCTTTTTGATATGCTGGCAATCTCTGTCCCTGTGGGACAGGCAATAGGAAGGTTGGCTGATTTTATGAATGGAAACTGCTATGGTCTGGCAACTACCGGTATATTTGCTGTACAATTTCCGGAATTAACGTATCCTGTATATCCAACACAATTATTTGAATCCTTTGCCAATCTTATGATATTTTTAGTGCTTTATCTCTTCCTTTATAGAAGACCGCATAAAAACGGGGAGGTAATAGGCTGGTATTTTATTTTGTATGGAGCTTTAAGGGTTGGACTGGACTTTTTACGTGGGGACCTTGTTTCTTCTTCATTTTTTGGGTTATATGCCACACAGATTTTTGGACTTATATTTTTTATAGCAGGTGCTGCCTGGATTATTTATCTTCAATTTTTAAAATCCAATAATTTACAAAGGAAATAAAATGAATATATTTTTAGGCCGGTTAAATCTTGTAAAAAGCAGGGATGGCAAAACAGAATATTTCAAAGGAATGTTTCAGAATATGCCCGTACTGGGATTTTACAGTAAAAAGGACCCTACTGTGCTGGATGTTATATTAGATACGACACAGGTTGCACGGCTGTCAGGACAAAAAAAGAAGGAATTTTCAAATCCGAAAAAATCCTGATTGCCGTTCAAACAATACCTATCATAATGTCGGAACTTCAGTGATATTATCTGAAATTTGACATATGATAATAAAAAACTAAAATATACCATTAAACAAATAGGCAAAGCCATGCAAAAACAAACAAGAAATAAAGCACTTGGTGGAGAGATAGAGGACCTGCGTTTTGATAAATTACCAAGACATGATTCTACGTGGGGATTATGCACGGGTGCTGATGGAAACGTTTATATTGCTGCATGTGGTGAATCCACAGGTGGATTAAGTGTTTTTATTTTACGTTACATCCCTGAAACAGAAACCCTGGAGTACCTTATTGAGGTGGGCCCGGCAGTGGGTGAACCGCCGGATAATGGTCATGCCACCCAGTCAAAAATACATTATTGTCTTTTGCCGGCAGGTAATGGGCTCCTTTATTGTGCAACACATGCTTCAGGTCCTCCACTGGGAGACCCTATATGGCGGCCATGGAACTCGTGGGACGATATGAAAAGATATTTTCCATGCTCCTATATTTTTACGTACAATCCATCCACAAACACGATTGAAAATTTTGGGACAGGGCCCAAAAAAGAAGGCAGCCGCGCCCTTGCTTTTGATGAAAAAAGAATGAAACTATATGGAATCACCTGGCCAAGAAATCATTTTTACGTCTTTTATATAAACTCACGCAAATACATGGACCTTGGCAGAATAGGGGATATAAACCCCCAGGCGGTCTTTCTTGATAAATATGGAAATGCCTACACAACAGATGATTATGGGTTCGTTCTTAAATGCGATGCTGATACAGATGAGATAAGAAAACTTAACGTAAAGTGCCCGCATGAATCTTACAGGCAGGGATGGCATAACGTTCCTTATGATGTGGTCCCTGCGCCGGACCGGTCCTGTTTTTATGGAACTGACTGGGGATATGAATCCCGTATATGGAAATATAATCCTTATACTGATAAAGAAGGTATTATGGAGGATTTAGGCAGGGCTTTTGGTCCCCGGGATTTTAAAACAGATACGGCATTGGAAGAATGCCAGGTAAGAGGACTGGTTTTTGGCATGGATGGAAATCTATATTTTGTCATGAAGCTTGGCTGGGAAGAACCTCAAAATAGATGGATAATAAGATTAAATCCCAAAACCCTTGAAAGAGAAAAAGTTTGTCCGCTCGTATTTGGAGAGCATAAGTCAGGACATATCGCAAGTGCAACCCAGGATTTTTATGGTAATTTATATTTTGCAGATGCAGGGCAATCTCCTACGGGCATGTATATTTACAGACCTGACAGCGCATCAAAGAATAAAAAAGTCTTTTCTTTTAAGGATATAAAACCCTGGGGGTAAAATGATGCTTGAAAAAGACCTGGAAAAAAGAACCTGGCCCATAAAACCCGACTATCCGGTTGAAAAATATTCAACAACCATAAAAAACGGATTTATGATAAACCGGGTTTTACGAATTCACCAATCACTTTCAGAACCAATACCACCTGGTGAATGTGCCATAACCTCTTTATGTCTGGGGGATAATGGCAAAATATATGGTGCGACAACAGGAAAAAAAAGTCACCTTTTTTATTATGACCCGGGTCCTGAAGCGGATGGTGTCTGTGACATAGGAGTAATAGAAAGAACAACGTCAGTAAAAAAATCCCTTGTAGCAGGTAAAAACGGGATTATTTATGGTGGTATTTCAGAAGGAAATGGGGAAGGATACATATTTGCATATAACACCAAAAACGACAGAATGTCTGAAGGGAAAACAGATTGTGGGACTATTGAAAAACTTCTTGTTCCTGTTACAGGGGAATACATCTGTTCTTTAATAATTGACAGTGCCCGAAATTTAATCTATGGAATAACCGGAAAAACAGGTACTCTTTTTTCCTTTGACATTGAGCATAAAAAAGTGAATTTAATATGTCAGATAGATAAAAATGGACTTTTTTCTGAAACGCTTGTCCTGGATGATAAAGGGAACGTATATTGTTGTGGTGCTTTTGGCCATCTTTATAAATATAGTATACTGGATAACAAATTTACAAAGCTTTCTGTTTCAATCCCGACTATTACAGGAAGAGATCTTTACAATAAGCTTGATTCTGCAGTATTCAATAAATACGACAGGCTGATTTATGGCGGAGGCTCTGGTGATGGCGTTTTATTTAGTTTTAACCCCGAGACAAACTTTATAAAAACCATCGGGAAGGTAACGTCTGAAACGGGTATCCCGGCAATGACAGCAGGAAATGATGGCATCATTTATGGTATAAGCGGTGAAAAAGAGGGAATGGCTCATCTTTTCTCTTACGACCCTGATACGTCTTCACTTGTAGAGCTCGGTATGCCCTCCGCTGCAACAGAAAATTTCTGGCATGGTTATGAGTTTTCTTCTGCATGTACCGGTGTAAATGGAGAAATTTACCTGGGAGAAAGTGACCGTATAAGTCATCTTTTCATATATTTCCCTCCAATTCCTGTAAAGAAAAAAATTATACAACCTTGAACTGTAAATGATATAATGTTTTTATGGCTATATTAGGGATATTAATTGTTTTCAGCATTGTCATATTCGTGCATGAATTTGGTCATTTCTGGACTGCAAAAAAACTTGGAATAAACGTTGAAAGGTTTTCTTTTGGATTTGGTCCGGCGATTTTTTCATGGAAAAGAGGGGAAACAGAATATGCTATCTGTCCTATTCTTTTTGGCGGATATGTTAAGCTTGCAGGTGAAGAAGGGGTATCAAAAGGCACACCGGATGAATACTCCAGCAAACCACCGGGGTACCGGGCGCTTGTTCTTTTCTCAGGAGCATTTAATAATCTTGTTGTAGGATATCTTTTTATTATACCCGCATTGATATTTGGTATTGTAACGTATAATGGCACAAAAATAGGGGGCCTAATCAAGGGGTATCCTGCTGAAAAAGCCGGCTTGAAATCAGGAGACAGGATTATTTCCATAGATGGGAAAAAAACCACCCAATGGCTGGATATATTGTTATTTGTTACAAAGGAATCAAATAAATACCCGGGAAAACCCCTGGATATCCAGGTAAAAAGAAATAACGGAATAAAAACGTTTTATATAAAGCCTTATTTTTATAAAACAGGCAAAAGTATTTTAAGAGGGGAAAAAAGATACATTATCGGAATTTTACCGCAGGAAAAAACTGTAAAATATAATTTTTTTAAAGCAATACCAAAAGCTTTTTACTACTATGTAGATATGTTAAAAAAAATTGTAATTTCCCTGCAGCTTCTTATAACCGGACAGGTTGGAATAAATGAGTTATCAGGGCCTGTAGGGATTGCAAAGCTTTCCGGAGAAGCAATAAGTCTTGGTTTTGCAACTTTTTGTTATTTTCTTGCATTTATAAACATTAATCTTGGTGTTTTTAATTTATTACCATATCCTGTTCTTGATGGAGGACATATAGCAGGTGTTTTAGGCGAAAAGATTTTGAGAAGAAAACCCAATAAAAAATTTCTTGAAATAATCAATACAGTAGCAGCAATCTCTATTATAATGTTTGCCCTGTATATTACATACTTTGATATTCTGCGTATAATAAAATAATTCCGATTTGTTCTATTTATTTGAAATATTTGTATCACTTTCTTTATTTTCAAGATTGTAATAATGTTCCTGCTTTATAAGAAAATCATGATAATTTTTCGCAAAATAACTGGTATCATTTCCCCTGGATGCAAAGTATAAATAATTTGTTTTTGCAGGGAATATAGCTGCCTTTAATGAAATAATGCCCGGGTTACAGATAGGTGTAGGGGGTAATCCTTTATATATATACGTATTGTACGGGGAAATGATTTTCAGGTCAGAAGGTGTGGGTGCTTTTTCCTGATTTTTCATAATATACATAATTGTTACGTCACTTTGAAGCGGCATTCCTATTTTTAATCTATTATAGAATACGCTTGCTATTAATGGTTTTTCATTATCAGGTCCTGCTTCTTTTTCAATTATGGAAGCAATAATGACAATTTTTTTAAGTTTTTGAGGGGTAATTTTTTTAACGGCAGGATAAAGCGTTTTTATTTCATTCCAGAACGTTGAAATCATTTTTCTGGCGACTACTTTTTTTGATACCTTTAAAGGGAAATAATATGTATCAGGAAAAAGAAATCCTTCTAATTTATATTTTTTACACATATCATTAAAACTCCTTTCTGAGCAGACATTATAATTTTCAAGAATTTTCCCGATATCTTTACAGGTGCTGCCGGGAGGTATTGTTATTTTAAGATATGCTATCTCTCCTTTAATTAATTTTTTAAGGACGTTTTCTATAAATGGCCGTTTGTTAAATTCATATGTTCCTGCTTTTAATTTTTTATCAAGGGAATTTTTTTTACTGAGAAAGATAAAAAAACTTTTATTCTTTATAATGTTTTCCTTATATAACAGATTTGCTATCTCCTGGGCTGTAAGGCCGGGAGGGATATCTACAAGCTTTTTTATGTCAGATGTCCCATAAAGACTTTGTATAAATATCAGAAAAAAAATTATTATAAAACCGCCTATAATAATTATAGATGAAATAATAAGTTTTTTTTTCATTTTTATGTTTGTATTTCTTTCAGTAAAAAATCCATGGCGGCAAGTGCTGCTTTCATTTTGATGGCTGAACGGTCCCCGCTGAAGCTGAATTCTTTAATCCTGATATGGTTTTTTACAAGACATATAGCAACGTAAACAAGTCCTATTTGTTTTCCCTCGTATCCGGATGAAGGACCGGCAATTCCTGTTACGGCAATACTTACATCCGCTTTTCCAATTTTTTTAGCCCCCTTTGCCATTGCCATTGCAACTTCCCTGCTTACCGCAGAATATTTTCTGAGTAAGGTTCTCGGGACCTTCAGGATTCTTTTTTTAAGAATATTGGTATATACGACAAACGAACCATTAAAATATTCTGAACTGCCGGGTATTTCAGTGATAAGATGTCCAATAAGTCCGCCTGTGCAGGATTCAGCAATGACAAGGTGAATTTTTTTCTCTTTTAAAATATCGCCGAGTTCCTTTAAAATCGTATATGTACCCGTCTTATTAAATATATCTTTTTCAAATATTTCTTTCATGAATTTTTGTAAGTGTACCTATAAATTTAATATAACAAACCGGACTGTTTTCGTCAAAGATTTTTGTAAATGATTACTATTATAATATAATAAAAAATGATTAAATACAGATCCTCAGAGGAAAAAGACTTAGACCTGTGCACTAAAATTTTAATAGGAGGCTTTTATCCCCAGCTTAAAATTTTTTTTGGTCATCCTATACCATTCAATCTTCTTTATGACATTCTTAAATCTTTTATGAAATTGGAAAACAATGGATTTATTGTTGCAGAAGATAATAACATAATATCTGGTTTTATTCTTATTTCCAGAAGTATGCAAAAACTTATTTTAAGATTCATTCAATACCATTTTGGCAGGATATTATTAAAATTTATAAAGGGGGGATATATAAAAGTTTCCATAAAAAGTATTTTATTTTTAATCATTCAATTTATATATTTTAATCTTCAGTCAATTAATCATATTTCTTTTTCCCAGGGGCAAATCCTTATCCTGTCCGTAGATTCACGGTTTAGAAGAAAAGGCATAGGCAAAACACTTTTAACAGCAGGTATGAAATACGTAAAAACGTTTGCAAAATCAGTAAAACTTGAAGTCAGACAGGATAATATACCGGCAATAACACTTTATTTAAAAGAAGGCTTTGTTGTAAAAGGAAAAGTTAAAAGTTCTATCGGATTTTCACTGGTTTTAATAAAAAATTTTTGATTACTTTTTAAATTTATGGATATAAATTTTATTTTCCTGATAAGACACGTTAACAGATAATTTTTGTATTGTCATAGGCATTTTTTTTTCAATGATTTTTTCCCGGATTTCTTCTATAATGATAAATGGTGGACTGTATTTGGATTTAATGAGTTCACCGATGGCTGTTTTAATAATTTCTCTTTGCAGGGCAAGAGGTAATATTGTGAATTTTTTAAAATCAATTATAATGTTATCTTTTGATTTTTCAGCTGATTTGTTATAAAAATATTCCGCCCTGTTTTTTATAAAATTTTCATCCGCCTGGAGAATAAAAGATAATCTGCCAAGTACCTTTTTAAATCCCGGATTTATTTTTTCAATAACAGGAAATATTTTATGTCTGATATAATTTCTTCTGTATTTTAAATCAAAATTACTTCTGTCCAGCTTAAATTTTAAATTTTTTTCTTTCAGATATTTGCTGATGTTCTCTCTTAACGTAAAAAGAAGGGGCCGTATAAGATACAGATGTCCATCTTTTTCAATTTCTATTTTGGGTGGCATTCCACATATTCCTGTAAGTCCGCTGCCACGGAGCATATTAAGAAATATTGTTTCTGCCTGGTCATCTAATGTATGTCCGGTAATAATTCCTGCACATCTTTTTTTTTCTGCTAATTCTTTTAATGCCTTGTATCTTTTTTTTCTTGCCTCGTTTTCAATGGATTTACCTTTTTGTTTTTTTATCCGTACTTTTCTATAGTAAAAAGGAAATCCATAATCAGAAGTCAGTTTTTTAACAAATTGAAGCTCTTTATCAGATTCTTTTCTCAATCCATGATGAATATAGGCAACAATAAATTTTGTTTTATTGTTTTTATAAATTTTTAAAAGTGCGTCCATAAGAAATACCGAATCGGGTCCGCCAGAAACCGCAAGAACATAAGTCTTTTCAATGTTTATAAGATTATGCCTGTTGATAAAACCCTCAATTTTATTGATAATTTTTGCTTCCATATCTTTAAAATAATGTGAAAAGCCTTGATAGTCAAATAAAAAACTTGACAAATATAAAAATGGATGTTATATTTTTGAAAAATATCCTATCAAAGATTTATTAAGAGAGGAGGTGAAATCAATGAATAAAGCAGAACTTATTGAAACTGTAGCAAAAGTTCTTCCCACCAAAAAAGATGCTTCTGCAGCAGTAGATTCTGTATTTGATGCAATCAAAGGTTCTTTAAAAAAAGGTAATCCTGTGACACTTATAGGTTTTGGAACGTTTAAAGTGACAAAAAGAAAAGCACGGACAGGAAGAAATCCAAGAACCGGAGAAACTCTAAAGATTCCGGCAAAAAACATTCCCGTATTTAAAGCAGGCTCTGAATTGAAAAAAGCCGTAAAATAATTTTTGTTTTGTATTTTTCAAAGAAGCAGGTACTTTGATAAATGAAGTGCCTGCTTCTTTTTTATTTTAATATTTATGAAGCGGTATTTTTATTTTAATTTTAAATGTAGGTTTTATAGAGAGAAGTGAAATTCTTTTAATGGGCCAGTATATCATAATAATTTTTTTTATTATATCATTAATTGGAAGCGGTCCCCATATACTGCTGTCAAAACTATTATTCCTGTTATCACCAAGAACAAATACATCACCTTTGGGAACTTTGGTTTTCAAATCATAAACAGGTTTTTCTTTTATATAGGGTTCAGTAATTTTTTTATTGTTGATAAATACATCTCCATTTTCTATTAAAATCTTATCCCCCGGCAGTCCTATAATTCTTTTTACAAGTATCTTTTTACTCGCTTTTGGATAAAGGAAGGTTACAATATCCCCCCGTTTTAAATCAGAAGGATTTACGTTTATACCTATAATCCTGTCATTTTTTTCAAGAGTTGGTTTCATTGAATTGGATGGAATTTTATAAAAAACAACTCCCTTTATGGCAAATAAATACCCCAGCCCAAAAATTATAAAAAGTCCTAACAGTGTTTTTATCAGTTTAAACATGATAAAATAAATATATCATAAATATGTGAATCTAAAAAATGATTTTTGATGTATAATAGTGAAAAAGAACAAAAAGATAAAAATGGATAATTCAACAAAACCGCTGACAGGTGTAAAGATTACAGGCTATATACTATTTTTTATATCCGTGGTATATATTGTGATTGCATTTTTAATGAAAAAATTTTTGAATTTTCATCCGTCATCAAGTCTTTATGAAGGAATGAATTCCTTTAAATCCTTAAGATATCTACAATATTTTCTTTATTTTTCTGGTATTGCAGTGTTTTTCTTTTTTGAAACAATTATGAATTTTTTAAGAAACAGGACCAGGAAAAAGATTAAATATTTTATTAAAACAGAACATGTAGATAACTCAGCTGAATATCAAAACCTTAATCTGAAGATGCTTCTAATAATTGATTATATAGGATTCTCCGGTTTTGTAGGATTTTTAATATGTGGTAATCTATACTGGATAACGATTTTTTCAGTTATAAGCTTTTTTTCAAAACTTAAATTTTTTCCTGTACATAAAAGAAATTTTCTTGAAGAAACAGCTTGATATATGGAAAAATATATTTTTGTGATAGAGTTATATGTGATAAAATTTAATTACTATTAAAATTTATTGCAGCGAACACTTTAACAAAACGGTCTTGAAAATATCTTGACCGTTATTACAAAAGGGGGAAGAAATGGGTAGAATATTGGTTAAGGGAGCTGTTAAGAGGGAAAAGGGATTTATGTATTATGTTGATGGACAGGGAAATGTGTGCGAGGCAAAAATGGCTCGTGGCGGAAAAAAGAAAAAATCCAAAAAGTAAAGGAAACAGCCAGAAAAATTTCTTACACAGAAAAAGGATTTATAAAAATTCCTTGTTACAACAATAGGGAAAAAGGTATAAAATGTGTTGAATAGTTAGTGATTTTTGACATATTTTTATACTTTAATAGTGGATTTATCTGTCAATTTGTTCATATCTTCTCTATTCCTGCGGATTCCGTAGATGGCGGATACGCGTCGCTCCCTGTGCGAGAGCGTGGATTGAAACCAAAGACGGGGTATGGATAATAGATTTATTATGGTACAATCCGAGAAATTTTGATGACTCTGTATGAAAAATATAATTCTCTTGGTGCATTACTTCGTGGAACAGCCCGTGAGCATAGGAATAAACCAGCAGTAATTTTTCAAAATGAAACCATTTCCTACAGTGAATTGGAATATTTTTCCGACCAGATTGCACATGAACTTACAAACAATTCTATTGGAAAAAATGATTGTATTGGATTGTACTGCGTTAATTCACCTTTTTTTATAGCTGCCTATTTTGGAATCATAAAGACAGGGGCAACCGTGGTTCCAATAAATCTACTGCTTAGTTCTGAAGAAATTCAGTACATACTTTATGATTCTGAAGCAGCTGGACTTATTTATCTGGATTCCCTTGAAGATAACATTATTCCGGCAATAAATTCATTACCGGATTTGCATCTTTTAATTGTTATTGGCAGATCCAAAAAACTTAATGCCGTTTCTTTTAATGATATTCTTGCTTTTAAAAAACCTGCGTTCAAAATTCCGGAACTATTACAACACCAGGACGTTGCAGTAATTCTGTATACGTCAGGAACAACCGGGAAACCTAAAGGGGTAATGCTTACGCATCGCAATCTGCTGTTTGACGTAGATGCAATTCTTCAGGCAGTGCCGATAAACGAAAAAGACGTGGTTCTTGCAGTTCTTCCAATGTTTCATGCTTTTGGTGCAACCGCATGTATGATTACCCCCATTGCTACAGGAGCGGCCATAGCAGCTGTTTCACATTTTACATTAGACAACATATCTCATGTTGTTACGTCAACCAAAACCACCATTTTTATTGCAGTTCCCTCAATATATACCATTTATTCAGAAATTCCTGACGGTTCCAAACCGGATTTCCCGTTTTTACGTTTCTGTATCTCTGGCGGTTCTGCCCTGTCAATGGAAGTTATGCAGAGGTTTGAGAAAAAATATAACGTTTTAATTTATGAAGGAGATGGTCCTACTGAATGCTCTCCTGTAACGTCAATTAATCCAATTGGAGGTATCCGAAAACCACGCTCAATTGGATTACCGTTACCCGGGATAAAAATGAAAATTATGGATAATTTTGGAAAAGAAATGCAGCAAAAAGAAATTGGTGAGATAGTTGTACAGGGGGAAAACATAATGAAAGGATATTTCAAATGTCCCAAAGAAACGCAGGAATCTTTTTGGGGAACATGGTTTCGTACAGGTGACTTAGGATACAGCGATGAAGATGGATATTTCTACATTATAGATAGAAAAAAAGATATAATTATTGTTAATGGAATGAACGTATACCCCCGCATAATAGAAGAAGTGATATATAAACATCCTGCAGTAGCAGAAGTGGCAGTCATCTCTTATCCTGATTCCCTGCATGGTGAAGTACCGAAGGCATTGATTGTTCTAAAACCCTGTAAGAAAGTTTTACGGGAAGAAATTCTTTCTCTGTGTCATCAACATCTTGGTAAACATGAAATCCCCAAAATCATTGAATTTATTCAGGAGATGCCAAAAACTTCTACAGGAAAAATCCAGAAGAGGGTTCTTGCATTTAAAGAGAAATCCACTGATAAGTGAAGTAATTAAAACCTTGTATGATTAACGACAATTAGAATTAGCCATTTGTTTTATTCTGTTTTTCTTCATATTTTTAGCATTATTATACCAGAGTGTTTATCATGCAAATGGGTAAAAATGCCGGTATTTCAGACGAATAAGGAAAGATAAAAATGAAAAGATTATGGTTCACCTTTCATCGGAAGTGTGAACTCTTCAGATTATATTTAGAATAATACACTATATTTCCGTTAATCCTATTCTTAATTTTTTACAGTTGGTGGGTGTAAATAAAAAAGTTGGACTTAATGGAAATTGAATTTTAGTTCCTTATATTAAAGTGGTAAAATAGTGGAAGTAAAATATTATTATTTTATTCAGCCGGAGTGGTGAAATGGCATACGCGATGGACTCAAAATCCATTGAGGGCAACCTCATGAGGGTTCAACTCCCTCCTCCGGCATTGCAAATCTATTCTAAGGGAGTTGAACTGGAGCGAAGTAAGAGGATTGCGAGTGAACGTAGTAATCCTCAGCGGATGGCCGACCCCGAGTGTAGTGGGAACGAGGGGCGCTCAACTCCCTCCTCCGGCATTGCAAATCTATTCTAAGGGGAGTTGAACTGGAGCGAAGTAAGAGGATTGCGAGTGAACGTAGTAATCCTCAGCGGATGGCCGACCCCGAGTGTAGTGGGAACGAGGGGCGCTATATTCAAATCCTGTCTCTCACAGAAGAATTATTGAAGTTGGACCCGGCAGGATTCGAACCTGCAACCAACGGATTATGAGTCCGGTGCTCTGCCGCTGAGCTACGGGTCCAGATTGACGTTATTTAGACGTTGAATATTCTTTGGAATATTTTTCTATGTCATTTATCAAAGGAATTGCCGCCTGTGGGACAGGAACGGCTCCCCTGAAAAGAATATCCCGGGTTGTAATCTCATTGTTATTGTAAAATTCATGGTTATCTGCATTATCATTTACAAATGCAGCACCGGCAAAAGTCGCACCAGCATATAATCCCTTGGCACGGGAATATACTAAAATTGCCGTCCCCGGGCCGATAGAGCCGGCAAAATCCCTGCCTAACGGGCCGGCTGCAGCTGAAGCATCAACTCCTATCGTAAATTTTGTTTTCATGAGCATGTCAATGCCCTTTTGGTTCATTATAAGAAAAATTGCATCTATCTCCTGTAGCCCTATCTGTGCTCCAAAGCTTGCTCCTGCATAATTAAGAAATGCCGGTGCACTCCATTCTTTTGTTCTCTGGTTCTTTACAAGCACAATTCCATATCCTCCTTTAATTCCAAAAACAAAGCCTGCATTATACACCCTCATAAAAATAATACCCTTGCAGTCACTTAACAACGTTGCAGGGATTCCTCTATCAGGTGCCATGTTGATGTCGTCAAGGTATGTTTTTGCCCTTGTTATTCTTCTATCAAGACCTGTCACTGATGCAAAACAAGGCTGTGCTATCGCAAACATAAACATACCTGCTCCTATCCCTGACCATAACCATTTTTTTAAAATATTTTTCATGGAATCTCCTCTTAAACAGTTTTTTCTATCAATCTGTTGAATTTCTGTTGCGTTATATAACAAAATGCAGTAGCAAGTGCATCACTGGCATCTTCATCAGGTTCTTTATCCAGGTTAAGGATTTTACTTATCATAAAACTTACCTGTTGTTTGCCTGCCTGACCTATTCCCGTTACTTCCTTTTTTATCTCCAGGGGAGAAAGTAAGAATATTTTTTTGTCTTTTGACAGACTAACTCCTATAACTATTCCTGTAACAATACCGATATCAAGAGCAATCTGTGGATTTTTTGCAACGTAAATTTTTTCTACGACTACAACATCAGGGTTATACGTATCAAGAATTGAAGAAATATTTTTTTGAATAAAGGCAAGTTTTTCTTCAAATTTATATTTTCCTGATATTTTTTGCTGCCCGTATTTTACAGGAATAATTTTATTTTTTTCCCATTCAATGAGCCCGAAACCAAAATGGTTTAATCCAGGGTCTATTCCAAGTATAATCACTTTGTCTAAATGGATACGGCTTCTATCAATTCATCTGAAATGTCAAAATTTGAATAAACGTTTTGGACGTCTTCATATTCTTCTAATTCATCAAGTAATTTTAAAAGATGTTCTGCATCCCTGCCTTCCACTTTTACGTTGTTTTTTGGATTTAAAGTAACGTTTGCAGTTTCAATGGCAACATTATTTTGCTCCAGGGACTTTTTTATGTTTTCAAAGTTTTCAGGAGATGTGACTATTTCATACGACTCCCCATCAGACTGTAAATCCTCTGCTCCTGCATCAAGAACAACCGCCATCAGTTTTTCTTCATCAATTATATCTTTTTTTACGTTGATTATTCCTTTTCTTTCAAACATCCAGGAAACACAACCTGATTCCCCCATACCTGCATTATGCCTTGTAAATATTGAACGGATTTCTGCAGCGGTTCTTCTTTTATTATCAGTCATTACGTCTACAAGAATTGCAACGCCTCCCGGTCCATACCCTTCATAAGTCGTGGATTCCAGAGCCATTACACCTTCTTCCCCTGTTCCCTTTTTAATCGCCCGCTGTATGTTATCGTTGGGCATGTTTATTGCTCTTGCATGTTCAATGGCAATCCGCAGTCTCGGGTTGTTATCAGGGTTATTACCGCCAACTTTTGCAGCAAGCATAATTTCCCGGATGATTTTTGTAAAAAATTTACCCTTTTTTGCATCTGTTGCCATCTTTTTATGTTTTATACTTGCCCATTTAGAATGTCCTGACATATCAAACGCCTCCTTATTTTGTATTTAATTCTTTCCAAAAATTCTGAGCAGTCATTTTATCAAGAATATTTTTAAATTCTTTCGCTTCCTTTTTATTAATGGGTTTATCAAATCTTTTTGAATTTATGAATTCCTCCCCTTCATAATAACTTATAATGTCCGATGGTTCAAGAATTTGTTCTGATGCATATATGGCTGCATCCGCTCTAAGAGCAATAGCAATGCCATCACTTGGCCTGCAATCAATTCTTAGTGTTTTATTATTTAATTTAATAATCAGAAAAGCAAAATACGTATTGTCCTTTAAAGCATATATTTCAAGTTTCAACACATTACCTCCCATAGCATCAATAACTTTTTTGAACAGGTCATGCGTCAGGGGCCTGAAAAAATCTGTTTTTTCAAGAGCTAAAAAAATAGCCTGCGCTTCAAAGATTCCTATAACAATCGGTAATATAGAATTATTACGGTCTTTTAATATGACTATAGGGACATTTGTATTAAGATTAAGGGCAAGACCATAAACTTTGACTTTTACCATTAAGTTTTTTCCGCCTCCTTTTCTGTTTTTCTGACTGATACTATTTTTTCAGCAAGATATGATGGAACTTCCTCGTAATGTGCAAACGTCATGCTATAAGAACCTCTTCCACTCGTAAGAGACCTTAATTCTGTTGCATAGTTTGACATTTCAGCAAGAGGTATTTGCGCTTTTACGAGCTGGCTGTTACTATGGGTAATCATCTCCAGTACCCGTCCTCTTTTTGCATTGACTATTCCTATGACGTCTCCTACAAATTCCTGGGGTATGTTTATTTCCACGTTCATTATCGGTTCAAGGATAACCGGCCTTGATGACTGCATACCTTTCTGAAAAGCAAGAGAAGCCGCTATCTGAAAGGCAATGTCAGAGGAATCAACGACGTGATAAGACCCGTCAAAAACCGTTGCTTTAACATCTACGACCGGATACCCGGCAAGGGTTCCTTTTTTTATTGCTTCTTTTAATCCTTTTTCTACGGATGGAATGTACTGTCTCGGAATGGCACCACCCACAATCTTGTCAACAAATTCAAATCCTTTCCCCCTGGATAAAGGCTCTAATCTTATAAAACAATGTCCATACTGGCCATGTCCTCCTGTCTGTCTTTTAAATTTTCCTTCTGCCTCGGTGGAGACAGTAATCGTTTCCTTGTATGCAATCTTTGGTATTCCCCGTAGAACCTCCACTCCAAATTTCTCCTTAAACTTGGCTAAGGAAATTTCAAGATGAACGTCCCCCATCCCGGACATTATCGTTTCTCCTGTTTCATTATCCCTGGAAATTTTTAGCGTCAGGTCCTCTTCCATAATTTTTGATATTGCATTGCCTAATTTATCTTCCGTACCTTTTATCTTTGGAGTGATAGAAAAAGACAGGGAGCTTTCCGGAATTTCCGGCTTTTCATAAATAGCAGGGAAAGACGCATCGGAAAACGTATCAAAAGTGCCAAAACCATTTAGTTTGGTAACACCCACTATTTCTCCTGCCACAGCTTCTGCCACAATCTCCTGCTTTTTACCTTTCATACGAAAAATCTGTCCAATCCGGTCTTTTACCCCCTTTGTACCATTATAAAAATTTGAGTTTGCAGAAAGTGTGCCTGATATAACCCTGAGATAGGAAATTCTGCCCATAAGGGTGTCAAAATGTGTTTTAAATACAATACCTGAAAGATGTTCCTGTCCCTTCCTTTCCAATAAAACATCTTTACCATCAGGTGTTTTTTCTTTTGCAGGTGGTAAACAAGAGGTATCCGGACAAAATTCAACGATAAAATCAAGGAGTTCTTCTATCCCTGACTGGTTAGCCCCTGAACCTGAAAAAACAGGGATTAGATTACCGTTGGTAATCCCTGTTTTTAAAACTTTTGCCATTTCTTCCTGTGTAATATTACCCCCGCCAAGATATTTTTCCATTAAAGAATCATCAAGTTCTGCAATAGAGTCTAAAAAATTTTGTCTGTATTCCGATATTTCCGGAAGAGGCTGTTTATCATCAGCAACGTTTATAACTTTCTCAATCTTTTGAGCATTTATTCCCGGGTAGGTAATAAGAATGGTTTTTTTCCCCAGCCACTCAGATACCTGTTTGGATATGTTTTTAAAATCTGCCTGTTCTGCGTCAATCTTATTTAAAAAAATAATCAGAGGTATACCCTGTTTTTTTAGTATTTCATAAGATTTTTCCGTTCCCACCTCTATCCCGCTATCAGAAGCAATATTAATAATACCAAGGTCAATGGCATAAGAGGCAGAAATCTGTTCACCGATAAAATCCATATACCCTGGACTATCAACAAGGAAACAAAGATTCTTTTTCCAGTTGAAATATGCTGTGGCAAGATTTATACTCATCAGCCTCTTTTTCTCTTCCTCTTCATAATCAAGCAGGGTATTACCCTGGTTAATGCCACCCATTCTGTCTATAACAGCAGCCTTAAATAAAATAGCCTCCCCTAAAATTGTTTTTCCGGATTTACTGTGTCCAAAAATTCCAATATTAAAAGTAGCCATCCCTCCTCCTGTATCTAAATCCTGCACATAAAGTAAATATTCCTTAATTTAATTCATTTACTTCAGAGAAGATATATCAGGGTGAACCTGTATAAAGAATACCATGCTTTCTATTTTGGGGTCAATTTTCCTCAATTTTTATGGGGGGTTATTATTTACCTATACAAAACTTATCAAATATTGAGTCAATGATTTCATCTGATAAGTTTTTACCCGTAATGTTATCCATGTCCCATAAACAAAATTTTATTTGCTCTGCGATGATGTCAAGGGAAAGATTTTTATTGACGGCTTTTTTTGCTTCTGTAAGGTTCTGTAAGACATTTTTAAGTATTGTCTCCTGACGCAGGTTTAAAAAAAATTCAGGTTCTTTAAGGGTACCTGCACCGCTTTCAATTAATTCGTATATTTTCTCATACAACATACTTATTCCATGACCCGTGGCTGCAGATATTTTTACCACTTCTTTGTTATCTGCAAATTTTTCAAGGCGTTTTTCATCAATTTTGAGCGGGAGGTCAATCTTGTTTATAACAAGAATGCGTCTTTTTTCCCCGGAACGTTCAAGGAGGTCCATATCAAGGCTGTCCAGAGTCTGGCTTCCATCAAGGAGCAATAAAACAATTTCAGCCTTTTCCATCCATAGCCTGGCTTTGTCCACGCCCATTACTTCAATTTTCCCTTCAGGTTTTCTTATACCTGCTGTATCTATAATTTTTAAAGGGATCCCTTTTATGGAGATAATGGATTCTATTGCATCTCTTGTTGTCCCGGGTATCTCTGAAACAAGGGCTTTTTCGTCCTCGGTAAGGATATTAAGAAGGCTTGACTTGCCAACGTTTGGTTTCCCTACGATTGCAGCTTTTATTCCTTCAGTAAATATTTTCCCGGTTTGACCGGATTTTAAAATATTCTCTATATTATTGCATGTTTTTTCAATAGTCCCCTCTATGTCAGGTTTTATTTCTTCAACCACATGCTCTTCAGAAAAATCTATGAGGGTTTCTAATTGAACAAGTAGTTTAAAGATTCCGTCTCTCAGTTTTTGTATTTTTTCTGACAGGGACCCTTTTAATTGTTTTATTGAAACTTCAAGAGATTTTTCTGTTTGTGAAAGAATAATATTCATAACGCTTTCTGCCTGTGCTATATCAATCCTTCCATTTAGAAAAGCCCTTTTGGTAAATTCACCCGGACTTGCAAGCCGTGCTCCTCTGGAGAGGCAAAGGTTTAACACGCTTTTCATTGCTGCAAGTCCTCCATGGCACCCGATTTCAGCCATATCCTCCCTGGTGTAACTTTTTGGTTTTCTCATTATCGTAATAAGAACCTCATCAACGATTTTCTCATTATCAACAATATAACCATATCTTACTGTATGGCTTTTCCATTTGCTCACAGGGATTTTTTCATTTTTTGACATGAAAATTTTTTTGATAATCCTGTAAGTATCCGGGCCGCTTAGTCTTATGAGTCCGATTCCACCTATACCCAGCGGTGTTGAAATAGCGCAGATAGTGTCATTTTTCATTTTATTCATTAGCATGCTTCCTTGATTTATGATATAATATTTTATTATAAAAAAGTGAAAAAATATAATATATCGGGAGAAATAATATGGGTGCAAAATTTAAAACAGTATTTTTATTGGGGGTTCTTTCAGTTTTATTGGTATGGATTGGTAGTTTTTGGGGGGAACATGGAATTATCCTTGCGTTTATCTTTGCTGTAGCGATGAATGCTTTTTCTTACTTTAAGGGGGATAAACTTATACTTAAGATGAGCCGGGCACAGGAAGTCTCGGAAAAGGATGCCCCCGGTCTGCACAGTCTTGTTGGTGAAGTGGCATCTGTTGCCGGTATACCAAAGCCAAAGGTTTATATAATTCCAAATGACAGTCCTAATGCTTTTGCAACAGGGAGAGACCCGCAGCATGCTTCAATAGCATTTACACAGGGGATTTTGGACCTTTTGAACAAAGAGGAATTAAAGGGTGTAATCGGGCATGAACTATCTCACGTAAAAAACAGGGATATTTTAATTGCGACAATAGCGGCAACGATTGCAAGTGCTATTTCAATGATAGGATTTATGGTAAGGTGGGGCGCAATATTTGGAGGATTAGGCGGAGGCAGAAATGATGAGGATAACATTGTATCTTTCATCATATTGGGAATCCTTCTTCCACTGTCAGCAACAATGATTCAGCTTGCAATTTCAAGAAACAGGGAGTACTTAGCCGATGAGACAGGAGCAGGATTTTGTGGGAATCCGCTATTCCTTGCAAATGCCTTGAGAAAAATATCCCATGGTATAGCAAGAGACCCGATGAATAATGCAAATCCTGCGACAACCCATCTTTTTATCATGAATCCTTTTTCAGGGAAAAAGATGTTATCTTTATTTGCCACACATCCACCTACAGAAGAAAGAATAAAGAGACTTGAAAGTATGGTATATACCTGATAAATTCCGATAAAACTACAGGGGCCGTGGTGCAGCGGTTTAACATGTCGGATTGTCGATCCGAAGATCGCGGGTTCAAATCCCGTCGGCCCCGATTAGCAATTTTCTTTGAAGACGGGTTTGAACCCCTTGGGGTTCACCACGACGATTGTTTATGCTATACAGATAGTATACTTTCCAAAGTTGAGGAGTATATGCGTCAATAGTGCATCTTGAATAGTTATAGCATAATCCCGTCGGCCCCGATTAGCAATTTTCTGTGAAGACGGGAATTGAATAGAGCGAAGTAAGAAATTGTGAGCGGGCGTAACAATTTCAGCGAATGGCCGACCCCGAGTGTAGTGAGAACGAGGGGCGCCAAATCCCGTCGGCCCCGACTTGTAGTTCTTCTATGAAGACGGGTTTGAACCATGGGTTTTCACTCGTCGCTCATCACCCATAAGAATTTTATAAATAAAATCTAAAATTATATTTCCTTGCGACTTCTTATTTGTAGTTATATAATAAATATAATATGAATTCTTTACAGACTAACATAATTTATAATGAAGACTGTATAGCAGGAATGAGAAAAATATCTGATGGTTCAATTGATTTGGTAATTACCGACCCGCCTTTTGCAATAGATTTCAGCCCCAAACGCAGCAATTACAACAGAATAGCAGGGCGTGTTCTTACAGGATATAATGAGATTTCTGCAAACCGATATTATGACTTTTCTTTACAATGGATGAAACAAGTTTACAGGGTTCTCAAAGATTCTGGAAGTATGTTTGTTTTTTCAGGATGGAATAATTTAAAAGATATTTTGAATACCCTGGATATACTTGGTTTTATTACTGTTAATCATATTATCTGGAAATATCAATTTGGAGTTGTGACGAAACGAAAATTTGTTACATCACATTATCATTGTCTTTATGTCTGTAAAAATGATGCAAAACGAAAATTTTTTCCATATGTAAGATTCAAAAAAAATGAACGGAAAACAAATGGTGGCAGTTTCCATTATGAAGATAAAGAAGACGTGTGGTTTATTAAGCGAGAATATTGGAGCGGAGACCAAAAAACACCCACAAAACTTCCGGCAGAAATAATTAAAAAAATTCTTCAATATACTTCTGAAGAAAATGATGCCATTCTTGACCCTTTTCTTGGTTCGGGACAAGTAGTTGTTGTTTGTAAACAAATGCATCGTAGATATATCGGATTTGAGATTGTTAAAGAATATTATGAATTTGCAAAAGAACGACTTGAAAACGGTAAGTATCGCATCAAAAGCAATGAAACAGCATTTTCAGAAATAGGACAACCTGTACTTTTTGACCGATAAAATATGGATAGTTTATTGATTATAGCACAAAAGATGGGGGGAATTCTCAAGGGGGTTGTTTCAAAACATTGGGATGGACGAGAATCAATACTGAAGATGAAAAAATCCGATTATTCTCAATGGCGTCAAATGGAGTGGATTGGTTTTTTCTTTCAGTTTCTCTGTGAACAAGGTTTACCTGATATTATAAAAATTCCAGGAAGTATGGAAATGTAGAATTTGATGGATTTGCCGAGATACCCTGGGATTTCAAAACACATGCTATAAATACCAGTGCTCATCAAATCATCGTAAACGATAGTGAAGTGACTACATCTGCTATTAAAGATTATGGAAGCGTTGGGCTTATTCTGGCTCTTGGTGAAGTTCAGTATAATGATGATAAACGTACCTTTCAACGATGGCATGAAAGATTGAAAGGTGGAAAATCTGACTACACAAAGGCACGTGAAAAACGTGGCGCATGGTCAAGATTCAGAAAAGTAGGTTTTGACCTAAAACAAATCTGTTTTATTAAAATCACCGATGATACTCTTGTAAAATGTGGTGTTTTTCAAACCAATTTTCGTAATTCGGACGGTAGCCCCAGAAAATCCAAGGTTTTAATAGATATTGAACACCTTGATAAAGAAATCATTTATACAGAAAATTTTTAACCGCTTTTTTAAAAAAAACTTATAAATATTAAAAAAGTGAAAAATCATGAGTTCATTTAAAGATGGGTAAAATTGCATATTTAGGGGGAAAGTTGCATGGATATAGTAAATTTATCTTTCAAAACAAGTTTTCTTTAATTGATGTTTTTTCATCCAATTAAACAAAT
>JAMDAS010000027.1:426-22352 GCA_023484085.1 Candidatus Omnitrophota bacterium | reverse complement strand
AAGAATTACTTTTTGATATTCATTTCTTTTGTATATTCCTCTTAATAAATCCGCCAAATCCCATATAAAGGTTATTTTTTCCTGAAAATTGCTCATTTTTTATCCCAAGTGTATTTTCTTAAGTTCTCTCTTTCCTTTATGCTTCCTTGTCCCCTACTCTTAATAAATTTTTCTATTTAATTTTAGCATATTTAGAATTGTTAATAAATTTACGGCAAGTATTCAGTAAACCCCATCTCAATGTTCAGAGATAAGTTATGGATTGCTTAAAAACAATTCAAACTTATTTATGATGTCGTTCACTAAGGATTTACAATTTACGAATATTCTTGAAAAATTTCTCTACCGAGACACTGTTTTACTGATAATGTCCGTCGGCCTGTTTACTTTCTTTGAAAGTGAGGGTATAATATAAATATGAAAAGGATAGAAGAACTTATTATTTTTATATTGGACAGAGCTCACATGATGGGTAGCGAAAATCTATCAACTTTTCAATTATTTAAAATCCCATATATTATTCATGTTCTTTCTATTAAATATGCCGGAATTGAATTTCTTCCAGAAGTTACTTTTTTTAGAGATAAGAATGGTCCTATTTCTATGAATATTTATTCAGCAATAAATAATTTAAGAAAAAAAAGATTTATTGACGTGAATATTAGTCAAAAAGATGATTATCCACATGAGCGACATTGCCATAAGCTAAATAAGAAAATTTCTAAATGGAGCTTTAGCAATGGAGAAATTATCTTCCTTGATAATTTGCTTTCAGAATTACTGCCGTTATCTCTGAAAAAACTTAAAGAGTATGCCTACAACACAGAACCAATGAAAAATATAGTAAACAAAGAGAGAAAGGAAGGGATAATAAAAAAAGGGGTTATTATTGATTTTTCAACAGTCACAGTAGACCCCGATGCAGTTAATGCTTTTTCTGACACGACTGACACGATATGAGCTTCGCCATTGGAGACATCCTGTTTTTTGAGGAATACCATTTCACCGATACTGGCAAAAGTGCAAAACATTTCGGATTAGTACTTTTACCCGAAGGTGCTACCCAATTTCAAAATAATTTACTATGTTGCGTAATAACATCTAAATATCCTCAAAATAAATGGAGTTTACTTTTGCAGAAAACTTGTTATGCATGTTTTTCAAAAGATAGTTTTGCTTGTTTTGATAGAAAAGATTTGGTTGCAAAGGATGGCTTGGAAATGGGTTATCAACCTAAAGAACATTTAAATCCAGAAGATAAAATGAAAGCATGGAAGAAATTAAGTAATTTTTTTTATGACATACATAACCATTTTGCCATAATAGGGTCTACAAGTTTATATATTCCATCTTTGGTCTTTTCTATTAAATCTTTTGAAATTAAAATAGTCATTGCTTTTTGAATACCCCCGGCAGAAAGATTATATTTTCTCATATAATCTTTTGAAAAAGGTGTAGATGTTGGTTCTTGAGCAAAACATTTTAATAAATTTTTTTGTCCCAAGGTTAATCCATTCCAGATTCCTTCAAAATCTGTTGTTTCTATTTCTATTAATTTTTTATAGGCCTGTTTTAAAAGATTATCATTGCATGTTTTTTCTGTAAGATCCCATAATAAATAGGATAATTTTTGAACATAGTAAGGATATCCGTCTGTTTGTATCCATATTTTTTCTGCAATATCTATCGAGCATTCTTTTCCTGTGTTTTTAAATTTTGTAATAATGTATTGTGTGAAATCTGCTTGGGAAATTTTTTCTATTTGATAGAGAAAAGCGCTTTTATAAAATGGTCTGTTTTTATCTGTAAATATATCCTGTAATATTTGCCTTCTGCTTCCAACAAATAAGAAGGATACATTTTTATATAATTGGATATAAGACCTTAAGGTTGCTTCTATTTCTTTTGATTCTTTAAGTTGTACTATTTCTTGAAATTCATCCAAAGCAATACAGGCCCTTAAATTTTTTTTGCTTATAAAATTGTACATTCCTTTTAAAACATCTTCTAAAAGAAGTTCCAATTTTGTGTTTTTATCAAATTTAACAGAGATATTTATTCCTTCAGGGGTAATTTCAAGAGACGGGATAAAGTGTGTAAAAATATTTTTAAGTTTGTCTTTGAATGATCTGGGATTGGTTCCAGCTCCAATTCCTTTCATAATTCCGTCTGCAAGTTTTGATATAAAATCCTCTCGGGAACTGATTGAGAATAGATCAATATAAACAGTTAAAAAGTTTTCTGTTTTAAGTTGTTTCAATAGTTTTTGGATTAATGAGGATTTCCCATATCTTCTGGGCGAATAAAAAACGACATTTTGTCCATTAATGGCATATTTTTTTAATTCTTTGAGCTCTTTTCCTCTGTTACAAAAATCTTTGTCTTTGGCTATACCTATTATAAATGGGTTATGCATAATAAAAATTTTATGTATTATGTATTTTAATTATACGATTAGAATAATTCTATAAGAATACTTATGGTTTGTCAAATTTTAATCCCAAAATAGAAAAAATCGGAGAAACAAATTAACAGGGGAGGGGCGGAATTATAGGGAGTTTGACAAAATATTTAAGAGCAAAACCCGTCATGTCTCCGAGACTATAAGGGGTATTTTCAACATTATACGAATAGTACTGCCATTTGCTCCGTCAAGTTCAGTTACATTATTGCTGCCAGAATTAGCAACCCAGATGTCATCAAACTGGTCTACGGCTATACCAAATGTACAGTATATGATTTAAAAGTGGAATTCCTAATTCTAATAATGCTTGTTCTATTTCAGTTATTACCGGATTATCCAGATTGTTGTCGTAAAATTTCATATCTCCATCTATAACTCTCCAAGACCACTTTTTTCTTCGTATATAATTAAATAAAGAAGCATATCCGTATAAAGCATTTTAACGAGTTAGATAAAAATAAGTATTATCGGTTTTAAAAGAAATGTTTGCTGAATAAAATTGGGTAAAACCGTATTGTGAGATAACAAGTAACGTATGGTAACATTTATTATGAATCAATACTATAATTGTCGTCAGGAAAAACTTTTAAAAAAGGAATGAAAACAGAATAAGACAAATGCTCAATTCTAATTGTCGCTCATCATTCAAAGCAAAAGTAGCATTGGAAGCATTGAAAGAAGAGAAAACTATCAAAATACCAATACCCACTATCAGTATTCCCATCCCAACTATTTTGTAACCTATTAGCGTTAAAAAGTAAATTTCTGTTTTCCTCCTCCTTGAGGGGGGAGGGTGGGGGGTGAGAGAATTTACGTAATTTCACCCTCTCCCCTCAAGGGAGAGGGTTTCATACTATTGATCACTTTTTGAAACTATGGGTATTGGTATTTTGATAGTTTTCTCTTCTTCTATCTTTTTATAAAAAATTACTATTTTGAAATGGGACAGACATACGATATCGCGTGTCTGCAACACACTTCAATTAAGATTTATTTCACTGGTATAAATCTAACCTTTCGAGCAAACGGCCAGGATTTCTTCGGCGCCTGGATTGCTCCCTCTGCTTCGGTTTTTAATCTGTCAGCAGAAATTCCTTCTTTGTTGACCAGATAGTTCTTCACCGCATTCACCCTGCGTTGGGATAGCTTCTGATTATAAGTTGTACCGCCTTCAGGAGATGCTGATCCCAACAAAACAACATTGACATTAGGATTTGCTTTTAAGATTTCCGCATCCTTTTTGAGTACCTTCAGGTTCAAAGATCTCAGTTTTGAGCTATTCCAATAGAAATAGATATCTTGCAAGTTGAGAAATATATATTTTGTTTTTTCCACATTTCTGTCAACATAAACAATTTTTTTTACGGGCTTCTCAATGATACGGTCCCGATAAACAATCTTTTCTTCAACTTTTTCCTCGGCCACCTTTTTTTCTGGTTTACTAACGACAATCGGTGCGGGTGTTTCGGTGCCTACAAATACATATCCTCTATTACCCCACGGAGTATTTTCCTGCTCTTCCTGCTCTGTGGGTTTATTATTAGGCATCCACCAGAGTCCCGGCATTACAGAGTCATACACAGGAGCTCGCAATGCGCCGGATTCACCATACCATGAAAACTGCTCTGGCAATATATACGGTGATTGCGAAGTTTTCGCACGTACGCCACCTGCAAAAAACATAACACTTAAAACCCCAAGCAAAATTCCCCAATATCTTTTTTTGTCTTTCATTTTTATCTCCTATGTTTATTTATGCACGAATTTAATTCACAATATTTATGTCACACTCAACCGCCTTAAAACCAAAAGATGTAATAAAGACTTTAGAAAAAGCGAGCTTTTCTTCCGACTATTTCATCCCACTTTTTTATGTTTTTCTCTTTTTTATATTTTTTGATTTCATTCAGAATTTCTCCCGGGAGGTCAGGGTTTATCATAAGGGAGGTTCCAATTCCGATTATGGTTGCACCGCAAAGAATCATTAAAAGGCCTGTTTCCGGTGAATGTATGCCGCCAATGCCTATAATAGGAATTGAAACGTTTTGATAAAGTTGATGGACAAGACGGCAGGAAAGAGGGAAAATAGCATCGCCTGAAACTCCACCTAAGATTACCTTATGGTTTTTCCAATCAAATGTTAGTCCTTTAAACGTGTTAAAAGCACAAAGAGCATCTGTGCCGGCTTCCTCGGCTGCGCTGCCTGTTTCACCAACGTCAGTAACGTTGGGGCTTAATTTTGCTATCAGAAAACTGCGGGTGATTTTTCTTGCCTGTTTTATAATATTGTACGTTGCTTCAGGATTTTCTGAAATAAGATTCCGACCTGCAATGTTAGGGCATGACAGATTTAATTCTATTGCCTCTATATCCTTTTTTGAAATATATTCAAGACATAAGAGAATTTCATCGTCTGTTTCACCGCCAATACTTACAATAACCGGTTTTTTAAGTTTTTTTATAACCGGCAGTTTTTCTTCACAAAATCTTTCAACGCCTATATTCTGCAGCCCTATGGTGTTTAAAAGTCCGTTTTCCAGCTCCCATATTCTTGGCTGTGGATTGCCTTTCCTTTCTTTTATTGTCAGGGTCTTTGTTACTATTGCCCCTATTTTTTTATAGTCAATCAACCCTTTCAGTTCATCTCCATACCCGAAAACCCCGCTGGCAGGAATAACAGGGCTGTCAAGCTCCATCTTACCAAGTTTAATTTTATGCATAGGGGATATCCTTCCATCTTATTTGTTCTGCATCAAATACAGGCCCGTCAGTACATACCTTCTGGAAGCCATCTTTTGTTTCAATAACACAGCCCTGGCAGACTCCTGTCCCGCAAAACATTCTGTTCTCCATTGATACATAACAGGGAATATTAAATCTTGTGGATATTTCAGCAGTTTTTTTCAGCATAAAATACGGGCCGGAAGCAAATATTACGTCAACCTTCTCTTTTTTTAAGTAATCCTCAAGTATGTCAGTAATCTTTCCTTTTTTTCCTTTACTTCCATCATCGGTTGAAATAATTACAGGGGATATCCCTTCCGGAAGGAAAAAATTTAAAAGAGAGTTTTTATTTTGGGCACCATGGAAAAACGAGAATTTCTTTTTTGTTTTAAGGAGCTCTGAAGAAAGAAAAATCATAGGCGCTATCCCTATTCCACCTGCCACAACAAGAATATTTTCTTTAAACCTTTCATAAGGAAAACTGTTTCCAACAGGTCCAATAACGTCAATATTTTCCCCCCTGTTTTTTTGGGATAGAGAAGAAGTCCCTTTTCCTTTGAGCTGAAAAAATATTGACATGGTTTTTGAAGAAAATTCAGCAATAGAAAATGGCCTTCTTAAAAACACACTTTCTATTCTTATGTGGATAAATTGCCCGGGCAAAGGATTTGACAGAAATCTGTTTTCTGTAGTAAGAAAACAAAATTTTTCTTTATATATTTTTTTTTCTTTTATCCTGACTATTTTATGTTCTATTTCATTCCCCATGTTTCTATAGAAGATTTTGCCAGACCCTCTATTTCTTTTATATCCTCGGGTTTTCTTTTGTAGCCATCTATGTACCTTCTGATTTGTTCCACTTCATCTTCTTTTTGGAAGAATAATAATCTTACCATAATTATACTAAAAATTTTTCTTTTGTCAATTTTTTTTATGGTAAAATCTTTATTGTGAAAAAAGAAAAAAGAATTTTTATTGCTGCTACAAGGCAGAATGATGGCAAAACCGTTGTAAGTCTTGGACTTGTCATGGCATTAAAAAAGAGGTTTAAGAACGTAGGGTTTATAAAACCTGTGGGACAGAAATACATTGTTGTAGATGGAGAAAAAATTGATAAGGATGCCGTGCTGATAAAAAGAGTATGCGGGCTGGAAAATAAACTTAAAGACATAAATCCCATTGCCGTGGGAGAAGGTTTTACAAGCAGGTACCTGGAATCACCAAACAGAGAGGAACTTTGCAAAAGGATAGAAAAAAGTTATAACGCTGTGGCTGAAGGAATGGATTTTGTCGTTATTGAAGGGACAGGACATGCAGGAGTAGGTTCTGTTTTTGATTTAAGTAATGCATCTGTTGCAAGTCTTCTTAAATCCAAAGTCATCCTTATTTCTATTGGAGGTATAGGAAAACCTATAGATGAAATAGCTTTAAACAAGGTTTTTTTTGAAAAAAGTAAGGTTCCCATCAAGGGGATTATTATAAACAAGGTTTTAAAAGAAAAAATACAGACATCGGAAAAATACCTGGGAAAAGGACTAAAAAGAATGAATTTAAAACTTGTTGGACTTATTCCTTATGTTCCGAAGCTTTCGCATCCAACTATTTTGCAGATATGTGAAATATTGAATGGAAAGGTTCTTGCAGGTGAAAACAAACTATCAAGAGAGTTTGACAATATTATAGTTGGTGCAATGACGCCAAGACATGCCATTGACTATTTCAAGCCAAACAGCCTTCTTATTACTCCGGGAGACAGGGAAGACCTTATTCTTGCCGCAATAACATACTGCACAACCCAGGAACTCCAGTGTAATATTATCCCCGGGATTATTCTTACAGGTGGTCTATATCCACACAAAGCAATTCTTACCTTAATAAAAAAGTCAGATATCCCTACCATACTATGTTCAAACGGGACATATGATGTAGCAACAAAGATAAATGAACTTGTGGTAAAAATAAGGGAACAGGATACGGATAAAATAAAAGTCGTTCAAAACCTGATAGAAGAAAATATAGATATAGAAGGAATAATATCATGAAATACGTAGTAATTACATTCCACCCTGACAAAAAAAGGGTTGCAGTACCTTTGGGCTCGGATATTTTAACCGCGTCCATAAAAGCAAACATTTTTCTTGCATCAAGCTGTGGTGGCAAGGGAATGTGCGGAAGATGCAAGGTAAAGATATTAGACGGAGAGTTTGATAGTGAGCCGACAGGCAAAATATCTGAAAGCGAAAAGAAAAATAATATATTCCTTGCCTGCAGAACGTTTGCAAAAGGTAATCTTGAAGTAAAAATTTTTCCTGAAACAATACTTCCCTCCCGGATTGCCCCGGCTATATTTGAAAAGGGAATGGAAATACACGTTCCTGAATTACTGAAAAAGACCTTTCCAATCCATCCACTGACAAAAAAATATTTCCTGAGGCTTCCCAGACCATCCATCAACGATAATATCAGTGATATTGAAAGAATATATAGAGCCTTAAAAAAATACGATATCAACATTCACCCGGCTGTTGACATGCCCACGTTAAGAAAAATACCCTCTATTTTAAGAGAAAGCAATTGGGAGATTACGGTAACCCTGGATGAAGATAATAGCACAATCCTTCTTGTTGAGCAGGGGGATACCTCAAAGATGAACTATGGCATTGCTGTTGATGTAGGGACAACCACGATTGTCGTGAGTCTTATTAATCTAAACAATGGGGAAACCATAGGCTCAGAGTCTTCGTTTAACAGCCAGAGCGTATACGGGGATGATGTAATAACAAGAATAATCTATGCTGAAAAAAAGCAGGGTCTTGAAACACTCCATCATCTTGTTGTTTCCACAATAAATGAGCTTATACAAAATATTGCAAAGAATCATTCAATAACGCTAAACAACATTACAAGTATTGTAGCTGCAGGGAATATGACAATGGCCCATCTTCTTCTTAAGGTGGATCCATCCTTTCTTAGAAGAGAGCCATACATACCCTCATCAAATACTTTTCCCGCGATGTTTGCCGCTGAAATCGGCATAAAGATTAATCCATCAGGAATATTCTGGACGGTGGGAGGTGCGGCCTCTTACGTTGGCGGGGACATTACTGCAGGGGTCCTGGCAACCGGTATGTATAAAGAAGAAAATCCCAATATGCTTATTGACATCGGAACAAACGGGGAGATTGTTCTTGGTGATAAAAACTGGCTTTTATGCGCTTCAGCCTCTGCCGGACCTGCATTTGAGGGAACAGGAGTAAAAAATGGGACAAGGGCAATAGAAGGGGCAATCCAGTCTTTTAAAATAGAGAATGGAAAAACAAAAATATCAACCATAGGGGATAAAACCCCTATGGGAATATGCGGCTCAGGATATATTGAAATAATTTCCGAGCTTTTCAGGAACGGAATAATAGACAGGTCCGGAAAATTTACAGGTGAGAATGAAAAAACAAGAAATGGAGAGGATGGCAGGGAATTCATTGTTTATAAAGGGGATGGCAGGACCAAAGACATTGTAATCACTCAGATAGACATTGAAAATCTGTTACGGGCAAAAGCCGCTATATTTGCGGCAATTTTTATGCTTCTTGAAAAATCCGGCATATTATGGGAAAATATAGAAAAGATATACATTGCAGGAGGATTCGGAAATTTTCTTAACATTAAATTGGCTATTTCAATAGGACTTTTACCACAGATTCCTGAAGAAAAATTTGTATTTGTGGGTGATACCTCTCTTGCAGGCGCAAAAGCTGCTCTTGTAAGTAAAGAGGCAAGAAAAATATCTTATGAAATAATAAAAAACATGACATACCTTGACCTTTCAACAGAAAAGAGTTATATGGAGGAATACCTGGGAGCACTTTTTATTCCACATACAAACATGGAAAGGTTTTCATTGATAAAAAAATGATTAAAATAGGAATAGCAGGAAAAGGCGGAACAGGAAAGACAACCTTAAGCGCTTTAATTATATTAACTCTTTTAAGAGGCGGGAAAACACCCATTCTTGCGGTGGATGCAGACCCTGACAGCAACCTGAATGAAACCCTGGGTATAAAAGCACCCGAGGACCTGGTTTCTATTGTAAATAATGTGGAAAAAATGAAACATACCCTGCCTGCCGGAATGGATAAAATACAGTATCTTGAATTCAGAATCAGGGAAGCCATTTCTGAAAACAAAGGGTTTGACATGCTTCTTATGGGAAGGACAGAAGGCCCCGGGTGTTATTGTTATGCAAATAATCTTTTAAGAGACCTTCTTGATAAACTTGAAAAAAATTATTCCTTTATCGTAATGGACAGCGAGGCAGGCTTTGAACATATATCACGGAGGACTACAAGGAGTCTTGACATTCTTTTTATAACGGCCTTATGTAATAAAATATCCCTGAGAAGTGCAGAGAAAATATACCAGATGAGTAAAAACATTGAGCTTGACATTAAAAACACCTATCTTGTCCTGAATGAATTCAGAAAATCCTCTCCAGAGGAAAATCCCCCTTCATATTTTTTAAACCCATGTTTTACCATGCCGTTTGACAGTGAGATACTACACAGGAGCTATGAAGGAAAAGGGATTCTTGACATTCCGGACCAGTCTTTGGCATATAACACTGTCCAGGAAAAGCTACTTTCCCTCTTAAACATGTCCTAATGTTTAAAGTGGCGGGTTCCTGTAAACACCATAGATATACCTGATTTATCGCAGGCCTCTATTACTTCCCTGTCTTTTATTGACCCGCCGGGCTGAATGATGGCGGTAACGCCTGCTTTATATGCCACATCAATACTATCCGGGAATGGGAAAAAAGCATCTGATGCCATTACAAGAGGAGAAGGGGTTTCTTTGAAATTGTCTTTCATCTTCATAACTGCCACCCTTGTTGAATCATATCGGGACATCTGACCGGCGCCAATACCAATAGTCTGGTTTTTTGTCGCAAAAACTATGGCATTGGATTTTACATGTTTACTCACCATCCATGCAAATTTCAGGCATTCCATTTCTTCTTCAGAAGGAGATTTCTTTGTAACCACCTTAAGTCCAGACCATAATAAATCATCCTCATCTTGAATAAGAATACCTTTGGATAGGCCTTTTAGAACATACTTTTGATTTATTTGTCCATGCACTTTAATTATCCTTAAATTTTCCTTATTCCTGAAAATATTTTTTGCTTCTTCATCAAAGTCCGGGGCAATTACCACCTCATAGAACGTCTGCCCTATTTTTTGTGCAGTCCCGCCTGTAACAGTCCTGTTAAAAGATATGATTCCTCCAAAGGCGCTTAGCGGGTCTGACTGAAGAGCCTTTTCATAAGCCTGTGAAGGACTTTCTGATAGAGCGACTCCGCATGGATTGGTATGTTTGATTATTACACAGGCAGGCGGAGAAAATTCAGAAACAATCCGGTATGCATCTTCCATGTCAATAATATTATTAAAAGATAATTGTCTGCCCTGTAACTGCTTATACGGAAAGTTGGAACCGGCATTTATATACCATGCGGCTTTCTGGTGTGGGTTTTCACCATATCTTAATTCTTCAATTTTTTTAAAATATAGTCCAAGGACGTCAGGGAATACCTGTATTTCCTGTTTTTCTTTATTGGCAAGGTATCCTGCTATAATCCAGTCATAGTATGAGATAAATTTAAATACCTCTTTAGCCATTTTAAAAGAAGTATTTTCTGATATATACCCATTGTTTTTTTCAAACTCAGAAATTATATCAGGATAAAATTCAGGCCGGGCAACGACCACTACATCTTTATAGTTCTTGGAAGCTGCACGGAGCATTGAAGGACCACCAATATCAATGTTTTCAATAATCTCCTCATCCGTTGCATTTTGTTTCTGCATGGTTTTTTCAAAGGGATAGAGATTTACGACAACCATGTCAATGGGTTTTACGTTCATTTTTTCCACCTGTTTGACGTGTTCCTCACTATCTCTTCTGAATAGAATCCCGGCATATATAAGGGGATGAAGGGTTTTTATCCTTCCATCAAGAATTTCAGGAAAGCCTGTCCATTCCGATATTTCCCTGACAGGAATTTGTGCTTCTTTTAAGATTTTTGCAGTTCCTCCGGTTGATATAATCTCCACACCGGATTTGACAAGGGACCTGGCAAGGTCAATAATCCCTGTTTTGTCTGAAACGCTTATAAGGGCTCTTCTTATCCTTATCATTTTTTTATTCTTTCTGGGACACAATGGGATGACCGGTTTTTACAACCTCCTCCCAGGTTCCTACGGTAAATATTCTGCCGTCATCTATTATTGCAACCCTGTCAGAGAATTTTTTAGCTATACCGAGGTCATGGGTTACGATTACATCTGTTGTCTTGTATTCCTTATGGATTTTTGCTACAAGAGAAAGGATACTTTCTGATGTTACCGGGTCCAATCCTGCAGTAGGCTCATCATAAAAAATAATTTCGGGATGGTTTATCAATGCCCGGGCAATACCCACCCTTTTTTTCATTCCGCCGCTTAAATGCTCAGGCATTTCATCCAAAATATCTTTTAATCCGACAGAATTTAGTGATTTTTCCGCCTTTTCTCTTATTTCCCCGTCAGAAAGATTTGTATGCTCTAAAAGAAAAAAACCTACATTCTCCCATATAGTAAGAGAGTCAAAAAGTGCTGATGACTGGAAAACCATGCCGGTTTTTTGTCTTAAATCCAATAGTTTGTTTTCATCTATCTGACTTATGTTTGCGCCGCAGATAATTATCTCACCGGCATCGGCTTTTATAAGTCCTATAACAGTTTTCAGGAAAATTGTTTTCCCTGCACCTGACTCACCAAGAATAACAAAGGTTTCACCCTTGTTTATGTGAATGTTTATGTCATCCAGTATCTTTTTATTTTTTATAAAAACAGTCAGATTTTTTATATTTATCATTTTATGAAATAAAAAATAGCAGTAAGAATCAAATTAGATAAAATTATAAGAAAAAAAGAAGAAACCACTGCCCTGGTTGTTGCTTTTCCTACACCCTCTGCCCCTCCTGTTGCATTTAGTCCTTCAAAACAAGATGCAATAATAATAAGAATACCAAAAACAAAGGACTTTGTTATACTGACAAATACATCTTTGACAGTAATAAAGTCAAGGCTTTGATGCATATATCTGACAGGGCTAAGATGAACTATATATACCGCTACTATAAATCCTCCCATAATTGAAAGAAAAACTGCTATAAGATTTAAAAATGGCATCATAACCATACTTGCCAATAACCTGGGGGATACAAGATATTTTACCGGGTCAACTGCCAAAACTTCCAGTGCATCAATCTGCTCTGTAATCTTCATACTGCCTATTTCTGCGGATATTGAGGCTCCGATTCTTCCTGCCACAATAAGAGCCACTATTACAGGTCCCAGTTCCCGTATCATTGAAACACTTACAATTACCCCTGCAAATATCTCACCACCAAATTTGCTAAGTATTTTTACAGTCTCCATCACCATAACCATACCTGTAAATATTGATATTAGACTTACCAGTGGAAAAGAATTTACCCCTATTTCCTCCATTTGCATTAACAGATTATGGGATATTTTTTTTGTAAAAATCCCTTCTATAGAATGTATAAGCAGTATAGTGATTTTACCTGCATATTCCAAAACGTCTTCCACCCATTTACCGATATCAGTAATAATATTTTCCATATTATGGAACCCTCTGGGAAAAATTTTCAAATCTTATGCATTCCTTCAAAAATGAAAAGGTTATGGTATCCGTAGGTCCATTTCTTTGTTTTGCAATAATTATGTCCGCCCTGCCACGATTCTGGTCATTGGGCTGATAGAACTCCTCCCTGTAAATAAGAATGACTATGTCTGCATCCTGCTCAATGGCGCCACTTTCTCTCAGGTCAGCCAACTGGGGTTTTTTATCATCTCTTCTTTCAGCATATCTGCTTAACTGGGAAAGGGCAATAACCGGGATAGAAAGCTCTTTGGCAAGCCCTTTAAGCCCCGCTGAGATTTCTGATATCTCCTGCTGTCTGTTATCGTATCCCCGCCTGCTTCTCATCAGCTGGAGATAATCCACGATAATAAGCTGAATATTCTCTTTTGCCTTAAGTCTTCGTGCCTTTGCTCTCAGGTCCATAATGGAAAGACCCGCAGTATCATCTATAAATATGGATGCGTTCTCAAGAATACCAGCTGACTGTATAAGCTTGCCCATTTCCTTGTCTGAAAGAAATCCTTTACGCATGTTTAAAAGGTTTATTTTACCTTCTGAACAAAGCATCCTTTGCACGATTTGTTCCTTTGACATCTCAAGGCTGAAGATGGCTACCGGTATTTTCTGGTCAATTGCCATGTTCTGGGCAATGTTACAGGCAAGAGCAGTTTTACCCATAGATGGTCTTGATGCAATGATAGTAAGGTCAGATTTTTGAAATCCTGACGTAAGATTATCAAGGTCAGGGAAACCACTTGGAATGCCTGTAACCAATCCATGATGGTCATGTATTTTTTCAAAAAGTTCAAGGTTTTCCTTTACAAGCTGCTTCATTGAGTATGCCTGACCTTCACTCAGGTTCTTCCCGATTTCAAATATAATGGATTCTGCACTGTCAATGATATTTTCTATGTCACCAGTATGATTATGAGAATTTTCTATTATTTTCGTGGCAGCTGAAATAAGAGAACGTAAAATATACTTCTCCCTGACAATGTTAAAATATTCCTCTGCATAGGCAGACGTGGGGAAAATATCAAGAATTGACATAAGATAATCAATCCCGCCAATATTTTTAAGAACGTCTTCAGATTTTAGCTTATTTATAACCGTAACAAGGTCACATTTTTGATTTGTTTCAATAAGGGACCGTATAGTTTGAAAAATAATACCATGGGGCCTGTCATAAAAGTACTCTTCTCTTAACTTATCTATAAGATTAAGTGCGACGTCCTTATCAAGAATCAGGCTGGCAATGAGGGCTTGTTCAGCTTCAATGCTATGTGGAGAAACAAGTCCAGCAAGGTTTTCAATTTCTTTAATTCTTTTTTTAGGCATGTTTAATATCTATGGGCGCCGGATTTAGTATAATTTCGGTTTACGATGATTATTTCTTTGCTTCCACAATCCATATCTTTACTTCTGCATTGATACCTTCCATAAGATGAACAGGAACCTTATAAACACCTGTCTGCTTTATAGGTTCATCAAGTGTAACCTGGTGTTTATCTATTTCAATATTATGCTGCTGTTTTAAATTCAGGATGATATCTTCAGATACTATGGCGCCAAAGAGTTTCCCTTCTTCACCTGTTTTTGCCTCAATAGTTATAGAAATCTTATTAAGTCTGTTTTGAAGGGATTGCATTTCTTTAAGTAATTTTTCACTTTTTAATTGCCTGAGCCTGTTCTTTTCCTCAAACTTCTTTATGTTTGATGGAGAGGCATAGCATGCTATGCCTTTTGGAATAAGAAAATTTCTTCCGTATCCATCCTTTATTTCCCTGATTTCGCCTTCTTTACCAATCTTTTCAAAATCTTTTAAAAATATAACCTTCATTTTACCTGGTCCTCCAGAAATATTTTTATTCCTGCACGAATGGAAGCAGTGACATAAAACGCGCTCTTTTTATAGCCGTTGTAAGCATCCTCTGGTGTTTTGCACAATTGCCCGTAATTGACGCTGCAAGAATTTTCCCTCTTCCACTGACATATCTCCTGATTCTGCTTATGTCCTTATAGTCAACGTCTGTTATTTTTTCATTGCAAAACCTGCATACCTTGGGAGTTTCCCTTTTAAATATCTTTTTTTTCTTTTTCCGTATCATTATACCCCTCTGTTTCTGTTGTATTTTTTTCTGTTATATTTAAATTATCCCGGGCAGACTGTGTCCCTTTTTCAAGAAACTGGAAATTATCAACATGAACCTCAAGCGTACTCCTTTTTTCATTGTCCTGTGTCTCCCAGGAACGAAAATTAAGCCTGCCTTCTACAAAAATAAGACTGCCTTTTTTTAAGTATTCTGCTGCAATTTCCCCTCTTTTTCCCCAGACTACAAGATTAACAAAACAGGTTTCGTCCTTTTTTTCCCCTGTTTTTGTTGTAAAATCCCGATTTACCGCCAACCCAAAACTTGTTACAGGTGTCCCTTGTGGTGTATACCTCATTTCAGGGTCCCTTGTAAGCCTTCCTATCAGAAAAACCTTATTAAGATTTGGTCCCGGCATTTTGTTCCTTTCCTTTTTCTGTTTTTGAGGATTTTATTTTTTTATCCTGACTGGTTTTGATAATAAACAGCGACCGTAATATATTTTGTTTTCCTCTTATTATGTCTTCAATTTTTTTTTGTGAGGATGGGGCTGTCTGGTAATGAAAAAAACAGTAATATCCTTCTTTTTTCTTTTGAACAGGATAAGAAAAATTTCGTTTTCCCCATAATTCTTTACGAACCGGTGAACCGGCTGTAGAGATTATTTCATTTTCAATGTTTTCTAATTCAGACTCAATTTTTTCTTCGGCTATTTCAGGGCTGAGTATAAGACCCGCCTCGTACTTCTGTAGCATATCTTCCTCCCAATGTATACAGACACCTGGATTTTATTTATTATATCAGATTATTATATCAGAGTAATTTTTAATGTCAAAAATTTCCATCTTACCCGAAATTTTCTTTCTTAGAAACATATGTATGATAAAATAAACTGTTATGGATAATAAAATAGAAAATAAATTTTCATGGAAAATAAAAGAATTAAAACCATCAGCCACGTTGCTTATCAATAAAAAAGTGGCGGAAATGAAAGCCGCCGGAGAAGAAATAATAAACCTTTCTGTAGGAGAGCCTGATTTTGGTACGCCTGATTTTATAAAAGATTCCGCAATAAAAGCAATAAACGAAGGATTTACAAGATATACGGACTCTTCGGGAATCAGGGAATTAAGAGAGGCGATATGTAAAAAATTTTTCCATGATAATAATCTTGTCTATACTCCTGAACAGGTGGTTGTATCAAACGGGGCAAAACACAGTCTTTTTAATATATTTCTTGCAATATGTGATGAAGGTGATGAAGTTATTATACCCCGGCCTTACTGGGTCAGCTATCCTGAAATGGTTAAAATTACCGGAGGAAAACCGGTACTTTGCAGGTTTGATGATAAATACAGGTTTGATATTGAACACTTCAAAAGTCTCGTCAATAAAAATACAAAAGCGGTTATACTTAACAGTCCTTCAAACCCTTCAGGTATGGTCTATAGTGAGGAAGAACTTAAAAAAATAGGGGAGATTGTCTTAAAAAATCAAATACTCTGCATTTCTGACGAGGTATATGAATATTTTATTTATGGCGGCAACAGGCATATAAGCATAGCATCGCTGGGTGAAGAACTGAAAAACCTGACAATCGTGGTTAACGGGGTATCAAAAACCTTTTCAATGACAGGCTGGCGTATAGGATATCTTGCGGCACCTTTACCCCTTGCAAAAATTATCAGTGATATACAAAGTCAGACAACGTCAAACCCATCCTCTGTTTCCCAGAAAGCAGCATTAGCTGCAATTTTCTCTAACCCATCAGGTATAGCTCCCATAATAAGGGAATTTGAGACACGGCGTAATTTTATCGTTGAAAATCTTGATAAATCCATAAAGTTTATTAAGCCTGAAGGCGCTTTTTACCTTCTTTTAAAAGTGGAAAACCTTAATTCCCTGCAGCTATCTAAAAAACTTCTTGAGGAGGAAAAAATTGCCACTGTTCCAGGTAATGATTTTGGAATAGAAGGTTTTGTAAGAATTTCTTTTGCCGTAAAAATGGAAACCTTAAAAGAGGCAATAGCAAGAATAAATAAATTAGCAAAAAAATACGATGAAAAAAGTTAAAATACTTTTAATCCTGACTACGTTTTTCTGTTTATTGTATGGAAAAATTCCAGGTATATATGCTTCCGGGGAACAAAGATTTATATACAGATTCCCTTTAAGCCATCCTTTATTAAACAAAGTTTTCATTAATGGATATGTTTCTTTTGGCCCACAGAATGCAAAACAGAATAAATACAAAATAAAAAGCAGGTTTATTTTAAGAGTTTTTAACACAGGAAAAACAACAAATAAAAATATTTACAGCCTTAATATATCCGCCATAAAAAGTATGTTTATTCTGAATGGATATACCCTTGAAAATACGACTGCTTCAGATACAGAGGTATCAGGAATTATACCTGAAATGAAAATAGAAATGAACAAGAGTGGTAAGATTATAAGCAGCAGGGAAGGGTTTGCCCTTTTTGATTTCATACCATTTATAAGACTTCTTCCATCTTTCCCTGAAAAAATTGTGGAAGGACAAAGCTGGCTCCAGGTAATACCTTCTTTTAATTCCCCCCTGGGGAAAATGCCCGCACTTAGATTTACCTATACGTATGTTGGAAAACAAAATGGTTTTGATAAATTCAATCTTATATCCAGCCAGTTTTTCAACCAGGAAGAAAAAGAAAATAATATAAAAACAAAAATTACAGGACTTAATTCTTCAAGTGGTAAAATACTATTTGACCCGGAAAAAGGGATGATAAAGGCTGCAAAAATAAAGATGAACATTTCAGCTGATTTTATTACAACACCGGCCAAACAAAAAACAGGGGAAAAAGCAAATCCCATCCCTTACAATGTCCTTATCAATATTTCTTTTTTAATCCAACCTGTTAATATGTGAAATTTTATTTTTGTTTTTTTATATTAACAATCCAGTCTTTTGGCCCGCTCTGTTCATATTCCCATTCATACCTGTCTTTTTGTTCTGCCTCAAACTGGTAATGAAGCGGTTTCGGGTCATGGTCATTAATAATTCTCAGGGTTTCACCTGCTTTTAGATTCTCCCAGAACTCAAATATTTTCTCATGCCGCTCAAAAGGAGGCAGTACCCTTAAATCCAGTGTTTCTATTTTATCCGCCATTATTATCACCCCTTTTCAGTATTATTCCTCTTACTCCCTGTCAGATGGCGTAAAACAACAATAGCCAATCTTATCGCACCCTTTTTTCACCTCTGCCCACTCTTTCTCATTTAACAGTTGCAGCGCAATCTGATAGAGGATGTTGTCTTCCTTGAAAATATGACTTTCAAGTTCTTTACTTAAATATCCACCCTGTTCCATAACCTGCTTTTTGAACGTTTTAAAATCATAATCATTGTAATTGTGCGCCAGGTTGTATAACTCCTTTTTTCTTTTTCTGAATTCCACGTGGTCCATCTTCATGATTTCCGCCGGTTCTACTACATCGTGCTCTTTCAGTTTCGGAAAAAGCACGTCCTCCTCTCTTTGATGATGGGCTTCAGCCTCTACTAAATGGTGAGAGATATCCTTTAATTTTTCCAGGTCTCCCCCCATGTCTTCAAAACTTTTTTTATCCTTCAGCCTTGCCGTCAGGGAACTTAGTTGATTAAGACTGTCAAGGATAATCTTATGTTCCTCCATAAAGGTGTTGATTGGATGAGGGGCAGAAACCTTTATTCTTTTTGAAACCATGGCATCCCTTAAAACCTCAAGGTGGATGTCACATAAGCTTTTTCTTATTTCTTCATGGGATACGCCCTCCCGTATCAATTCCTGTTCCACCATGCCCAGGGTTTTGGCATCCACTGCCTGAAAAAGTTTCTTTGCCTTTTCTGTCGTTTCTTCAGACGCTCCGCCTGTCTTTATCTCCCTTAACAGGTTTTTCAGGTATTCTTTCCCGCCTTTATCCTGCACCGCTTTTTTTATTCTCAGTATCCATTCAGCAGGACCTTCCTTTTCATAAGAAATTTCAAGGTCATTTCGCGCCTTTAGCATGTACGTTAAAGGCAGAGGATTAAAATCCAGAATAATCCTCAAAGTTTCATTTACGCCCAGCGCTTCAAGATTAGGAAAAATCAGTTTTTCCTTTTCTTCGTGGGCTAATTTCTTAACGTCTATCGTCTTTATTGTATCCATTCCAAGCCTCCTTGTTTTTATTGTTTATTATAATGATACTATATTGGTATCATTTTGTCAAGAGGTAAAAAAATATCTGAAATTATTGGTGATTGACTTGACAATAAAAATTAAGTATAATATACTACTTGTAAAATATTTTTAACAGCATTTTAAGACAAACAAGGAAACGGATTTATGGACAGACAGGTCATAGCAGGAAACATTAAGGCTCTCAGGACACGGCAGAAATTAAGTCTGCGTGACGTTGCCAAAAGGGCAGGTGTTACGCCGGCAGTGATTTCAATGGTGGAAAACAGTAAAATAAGTCCAACTCTGGCTACCCTGCACAAAATTCTTGTTGCTCTCGGAACAAGCTTCGGGGAATTCTTTTTAAAAGACGAAAAAATATGTGAAAGATTCTATTTCCCGGGAAAAAACATGAAAAAAGTCGCTAACAAAAAGCGAAAATACATCCTGATGTTTCCTCCGCAAAAGGATATAAAGATACAAATCGTATTTGAAGAGATATTCCCTGATGAAAAACCTGAAACAGAAACACACAAGGTAGACGTAGCAGGTTATATCCTGAAAGGCGGTCCGTTGAAGTTGAGCATTTCAGGTAAAGGTGAAAAGTTGATTCACCAGGGAGACGCCTTTTATATTCAAGCAGGAGAGCCGCATCACAGCGTTAACGCAGGTAAAGATAAAATAGAAATGATAACCTGTTATTATCCGTTTCGTTACTGAAACGTAAAAAATATTACTGACATAAAATTTATGGAAAAATTAGCCATTGAAGGCGGACCTAAAGCAAAAACCACGCCAAACGTTCCGATGTATCCCGGAGGTCTTGAAATAGGCGAGACGGAAAAAAGAGAAGTGATGGAGGTTCTTGACCGTAAATATCTGTTTCGCTATTATGGCCCCAAAGAATATCCATCAAAGGTAACGGAACTGGAAAAGAGGTTTTCAGAAAGGTTAACAAGCAAATACGCTCTTGCCGTCAATTCCTGCACTTCGGCTCTCATCAGCAGTCTTGTTGCCGTTGGAGCCGGTCCGGGCAGTGAAGTGATTGTTCCGGGTTATACGTTTTTTGCCTCCTGTGCAGCAGTTATCGCAGCCAAAGCCGTTCCGGTAATCTGTGAAGTGGATGATACGCTTACCATAGACCCAACCGACATTGAAAAGAAGATAAACAAAAACACCAAAGCGGTTATTGCGGTTCACATGCGCGGGGCCTCCTGTGACATGGACAGTATAACCAAAATCTGCAAAAAACGAGGTATAAAACTTATTGAAGACGTAGCACAGGCCTGCGGAGGCAGTTACAAAGGGAAAAAACTTGGCACATTCGGGGATACAGGCTGCTTCAGTTTCCAATATCATAAAATAATTACTGCCGGCGAGGGCGGGATGTGTCTGACAGATAATAAAAGATTATATGACCGGCTGATGGCTTACCATGATACTGCTGCCTGCTGGCGTCCGGACAGATTCGGAATGCCCAGGTATGAAGGAGAGATTTTCTGCGGAGTCAATTTCCGGATGAGCGAACTTACCGGAGCGGTCATGCTTGCCCAGTTTAACCGGCTGGATGGTCTTCTTTCTAAAATGAGAAAGAACAAAAAACGAATAAAAGACCGGATAAAAAGACTTAAAAACATAATTTTCCGCAGGTTTAACGATGAAAAAGGAGATACCGCAATCTCACTTATTTTTTATCTGGACCACAAAGAAAAAGTTAAACCATTTGTGGAAGCTCTTAAAGCGGAAGGGATTGATGCCGGAGGCATCTTTGACAAGTCCATTCCGGACTGGCATATCTACGCGCACTGGAAACACATAATGGACAAAGTGACACCAACTGAAGAAGGTTGTCCCTACACCTGTTCTTATCACAAGGGAAAACCGGTTGAGTATAGAGAGGACATGTGTCCAAAAACACTGGACTACCTGTCCCGTTCTGTTCACCTTGACGTTCCGGCACAACTTACAGATGAAGACTGCGATATGATTGCCAAAGGAATACTCAAGGTGGCTGGAAGATTGCTTCAATAAGGAATTAGGTTCAGCCACGGATGAAATCCGCAAAGCCATGCTCGGATGATGGGACGTAACAGATTTCGGACAGGGAACGTTTTCAGAACTGGGGCGGACAGGTTGAACGTTTCCCGTTTATTGAGGAAGATGAACCACGACGCCATTATCTATGCACCGAATATCCTTTTTTGTAGAAAATTATCAAAAAAGTTATAATATGTTGTGCAAAAATTTTAGGAATTACTTTGGAGAAAACAATGAAATGCATAATCTGTAAAGTTGAAGAAACAAAACATGGAGTAACAACTGTTACGCTTGAACGTGATGGTAAATCTCCCGGGACAAAGGAGAAAAGTGAAATATCTAAAAATAGTCAGTCCACAAACTAATTTAAAAGGTGATTTTGCCATACTGCGTAATGAAAAAGTTTATCTGCTAAATACTTCCCCTGTAACAGGTATGACAAAAGAAACGGGTGTTTCTTTTTCTATAAAGGAAGTGAAAACATTTTTGCCCCCTGTAGACCCTCCAAATATTATTGCATTAGGCTTGAATTATAAAGAACATGCCAAGGAAAGCAGCATGGAATTGCCACCTGCCCCTGTGATATTTTTAAAATCCACCAGTTCCATAACCGGGCACCTGCAATCCATCATACTTCCGGAACAGGCGCCGGATGAGGTTGATTATGAAGGAGAACTTTGTGTGATAATAGGGAAATTGGCAAAAATGTTTTCACTTCCTTTATAG
>JAMDAS010000027.1:0-416 GCA_023484085.1 Candidatus Omnitrophota bacterium | reverse complement strand
CAAAAAATATCCCGGAAGAAAATGCCCTGGAACATGTTTTAGGTTATACCTGTGGAAATGACGTAAGCGCGAGAGACTGCCAGATGAAATTTGACAAGCAATGGGCAAGAGCAAAATCTTTTGATACTTTCTGTCCTATAGGTCCTTATATAGAAACCTCTCTCAATCCATTAAATCTGAAAATCCAGACAAGACTTAACGGGAAAATTATGCAGGATGACTCAACAAAAAACATGATTTTTAATATCCCGAAGGTCATCAGTTATCTTTCAAAGCAGATGACACTTTTACCCGGTACGGTAATTATGACCGGAACGCCTTCAGGCGTTGGTTTTGCAAGAAAGCCCCCTGTATTTTTAAAAGACGGGGACGTTGTTGAAGTGGAAATAGAAAACATCGGCATTTTAAAAAACAGG
>JAMDAS010000018.1:1333-5111 GCA_023484085.1 Candidatus Omnitrophota bacterium | reverse complement strand
ATGTTTCCCTTCATCCGAAGTTCTTTGTTTTTTATCTAAAATTTTAAACCTGCCGTAAAAGGTTATGGTATGGTTGTTGGAAAAACAATGCGTTCCTATTTGGAAGCTCTTGGAATAACTGATATTGTTGGTAAATGTCTGAACTCTACAAATCCTATAAACGTGTTAAACGCAACTATGAAAGCGTTGTTACAATTAAAAAAGGGAGTGGTTAAGTATGAAACTACATCAGATTAAGCCTTCTTCAGGGATGAAAAAACATTCAAAAAGAATTGGCAGGGGTGATGCTTCCGGGCATGGCTCCACGTCTACCCGGGGGAATAAAGGGCATAAATCCAGAAAGGGATTTCATCGTGTTGGTGGTTTTGAAGGCGGACAGATGCCTCTTATAAGGAGACTGCCAAAACGTGGATTTACCCATAAAAAAGATAGCACTCTCTGTATAATAAACGTTCAGCAATTAAATGAAAAATTTCAGGAAAACACCGAGGTTACTCCTGAATTATTATTAAAAGCCAATTTAATAAAAAATGGCGGTGTTCATGTAAAAATTCTTGGAAAAGGCAATCTCAATAAGCTTTTAAACGTACATGCACATTCTTTTTCATTGAAAGCAAAAAATAAAATAGAAAACACCGGTGGTAAAGCTATTATATTAAAATAATGGTAAATACTTAGTGAACGGAATTTGAAATAAGTTTGGATTGTCTTTGAGTCTTTGTTTGAAAGAACGTTTTTACAAAGAAGAGAAGAGCAATCCAGAACTTATTTCCTACTTCAGAAAGTCCATTATTTACACTGTCTTAGTGAATATTTACAAATAATATAAATTTATATGAGCCCGGCATTTAAAGACACATTTAAAGCTCCTGATTTAAGGAAAAAGATACTTTTCACGATAGGAATGCTTGCTATCTTCAGGCTTGGGTGTTATATCCCTGTCCCCGGAATTAATGGAAGGGCACTTTCCCAGTTTTTTGCAAGTATGCCCGGGAATCTTCTGTCTATTGCTAATTTTTTTGCAGGAGGAGCATTAGGCAGTGCCACGATTTTTGCACTTGGCATTATGCCATATATAAGTATCTCTATCGTTCTTGAACTTCTTGCAGGGATATTCCCATATTTTGAACATATCCTGAGAAGCGGGGTTGAAGGCAGGAGAAAATTTACCCAGTGGACCCGTATAGGAACTATAATTTTATGTATAGTCCAGGGATTTATGGTTAGTATCTGGCTTGAGAATCCGGCTCATTTTGGTAATATTGTAATGGTGACTCATCCTGGCTGGCAATTCAGGATTATCACCATTATTACTTTAACAGCAGGTACGTCTTTTCTTATGTGGCTTGGGGAGCAGATAACAGAAAAAGGCATAGGTAATGGTATATCGCTTATTATCGCAGCAGGTATTATTTCACGAATTCCTGCTGCAGGTCAACAGATAGCGATGTTATCATCAGAGGGTTTGTTAAGCCCAATCCTTATAGTTCTGCTTGTTATTCTTATGTTTCTTGTGGTGGCAGCGGCAATTGCACTTAATGAAGCTGAACGACGTGTCCCTATCCAGTATGCTAAACGTATGGTTGGAAGAAAGGTATACGGAGGCCAATCCACGTATTTGCCAATCAAGGTAAATCAGGGTGGGGTTTTACCTTTGATATTTGCCATAGCATTTGTAACATTTCCATCTGTTATGCTTCAATTTTCAAATAAACCCATTCTTAGAAACTTGGCAATGATTTTATCTCCTGCTTCCGGTCCGGGTATGGTACTATATGGACTTTTGATTGTTGGATTTTGTTATTTTTATGCTGCAATTATTTTTAATCCTCAACATATAGCGGATGACCTTAAAAATTATGGCGGTTTTATTGCAGGTATAAGACCGGGAAAAACAACGTCTGAATATCTTGAAAAAATTCTTACCCGTCTTACTCTTCCCGGTTCGTTAATGCTTGTCGGTATAGCCATTTTTCCGTATATATTGATGCACGTTTTTAAAATACAGTCGTATTTGATTGTAAGTATGTTTGGAGGTATAGGACTTCTTATTGTCGTGGCAGTTGTTCTGGAAACAATGGGCCAGGTTGAAGCAAATTTGGTGATGAGACAGTATGAAGGATTTTTAAAAAAGGTTCGTAGATGAGAAAAATTATTATTGCATTCGGTCCGCCTGGTATTGGAAAAGGAACTGTGGGTTCTGCCCTGAGTAAAGAAATGAAGCTCCCTCTTATTTCAGTGGGGGACCTTCTCAGGGATGCAGTGAAAAATCAATCAGGCATAGGTAAAAAAGCTGAAAATTATATGAAAAAAGGGGAACTTGTTCCGGATTCCCTGGTTTTTGAATTATTAAATGAAAGAATTTCTCAAAAAGATGCTTCTGCCGGGTTTATTCTTGATGGATTTCCCAGAAACCAGCAGCAGGTTATTATGCTGGAGAAAGTATTCATAGACGGGGATATATGTTTTGCCATGAATCTTGAAGGCTCTGATAAGGTGATTATTGAAAGACTTTCCAACAGAAGAATTTGTGAAAAATGCGGGGCAATATATCATCTTGTAAATATACCACCGGAAAAAGAAGGTATATGTGACAAATGCGGAGGAAAGCTTATCCAGAGGGTTGATGATAGTCCACAGATTATTGCAAAAAGATTGGATGTTTTTAAAAATGATACAAAGCCAATTCTTGATTTTTATAAAAAAAAGGGCTGGCTTTATTCAATTTTTGCTGAAGATAAACTTTCTGAAACGCTTAAACTGATTCATAAAGTGATACATTGATATTTCATAATGGGGATATATAAAAATATTGAAGACATAGAAAAAATAAAAAAAGCATGCAGGGTTTCAAAGACAATATTAAAAAAAATAGGTGATTCCATAAAAGAAGGTATGACAACAAAAGCTCTGGAAATAGTTGCACAAAATTTAATGAAAGAGTATAATGTCCATTCTGCTTTTAAAGGATACAGAGGATACCCGGGGCTTATTTGTGTTTCTGTCAATGAAGAGGTTGTTCATGGTATTCCTTCTGAAAAAAAAAATATTAAAAGCGGGGATATCGTATCAATTGACGTTGGTTTCAGGTACGAAGGATTTTGTGGAGACTGTGCCGCTACTTTTCCTGTCGGGGAAATAAGTGAAGAAAAAAAACGTCTTCTTGCCATTACACAAAAATCATTATTGGCTGGAATATCTGCGGCCGCACCGGGTAAAAGGACAGGGGATGTTGGTTCTGCTATACAATCAGTTGTCGAGAGCGGGGGATTTAGCGTTGTTCAGGAATTTGGCGGGCATGGTCTTGGAAGAACGTTACACGAGGATCCCGGAATTCCAAATTTTGGCAACCATGGTACAGGGGAATTTATTAAAGAAAATATGATTCTTGCAATTGAACCAATGGTAAATATGGGTGAATCCAAAATAAAAATTCTTGAAGATGGCTGGACGGTTGTTACTTGTGATGGATTACCCTCTGCGCATTTTGAAGAGGATATTCTTATAACAGAAAATGGAAATGAGGTTTTAACAGTATATGACGGATAAAAAAGAAGAAAAGATTATATTTACAGGGACAATTACAAAAGCATTACCAGGAACAAATTTTATCGTGGAACTTGAAAATAAAATGGTTGTAACCGCGCATCTGAGCGGTAAAATGAGATTACATTATATAAAAATAATACCAGGGGATAGAGTTACTGTTGAAATTTCCCGGTATGACCTGACAAAGGGAAGAATTATAAAAAGATTATAAGTGGGAGAGAAAAAACAA
>JAMDAS010000018.1:0-1323 GCA_023484085.1 Candidatus Omnitrophota bacterium | reverse complement strand
CAAGCAGGGATAAGGAGAATAAATGGCAAGAATTTTAGGAGTGGAAATTCCAAATGAAAAAAAGGTAATGGCTGGTTTAACTTATATATATGGTATTGGACAGAACCTGTCAAAGGAAATAATCAGGAATTCCGGTATAAATCCGGATAAAAGAATCAGGGAATTAACCGAAGAGGAACTTGGTAAAATAGCAGGTATTATACAGCAGACTTATAAAGTGGAGGGGGACCTTAGAAGGGAAATCGCAAAAAATATTTCAAGACTTAAAGAAATTAATTGTTATCGTGGTTCACGACATAAAAAATCATTACCTGTGAGAGGACAGAGGACCCGGACAAATTCAAGAACAAGGAAAGGGCCGCGTAAAACCGTTGGCGTAGTAAGAGATAAAACAAAAAGAAAGGAAACAGGAAAAGAAACAAAATAAAAAAATAATAACAGTAAATACTCAAGTAGAACAGAGTTTGAAATAAGTTTGGATTGTCTTTAAATCTTTGTTTGAAAGAATGTTTTTACAAAGATGAGAAGAGCAATCCAGAACTTATAACATACGTTTAGTGGAGAAAATTTATGGCAGAGGAAAAGGAAGTAAAGAAAAAATATACAAAAAAGACAAAAAAGAAACATTTAAACATACCCAGGGGAATTGCACACATAAAAGCCACTTTTAATAATACACATATTACGATTACGGACCCTGTTGGAAAAGTTATCGTATGGGGCAGTTCTGGAATGGTGGGTTTTAAAGGGACAAGAAAAGGCACGCCGTATGCTGCTCAACTTATAGCTGAAAATGTTGTAAAAAAAGCCCAGATATTAGTAAACATGAGAGACGTGGACGTCAGGGTAAAAGGACCCGGTCCTGGTAGAGAAACCGCCATAAGAGCAATTCAAAGTGCAGGGATTAACGTTCTTTCTATTAAAGACATTACACCAATTCCGCATAATGGATGCAGACCGCCCAAAAGACGAAAAGTTTAAATGGAGGAGAATGATTAAATGGCAAAATTAAGGACACCAGTATGTAAACATTGTATCAGGTATGCAGAAAAGTTATACCTGAAAGGGGCCCGGTGTGAAAGCGATAAATGCCCGATGGACCCAAGAAGACGTAAAAAGATTGTCAGCATGCCCAAAACGTCTGAATATGGAATGCAGCTTAGAGAAAAAAACAAAGCAAAAATATATTATGGTGTCCTGGAAAGGCAATTTAAAAAATACTTTGAAATTGCAAAAAAATCCAGGGGCATTACGGGTGAAGTTCTTCTTCAAACCCTTGAACGGAGAATTGATAATGTTATATATAAATTAAAATGGGCCGAA
>JAMDAS010000020.1 GCA_023484085.1 Candidatus Omnitrophota bacterium | reverse complement strand
GGAGTACTTATTTTTTTCATATAAATCCCTTATTTTTGTGCAGCGATTGCAGCCTTTCCAACTTTATGTCTTACGTATTCACCGCGATATCTAATACCTTTACCCTTGTAAGGTTCCGGGGGACAGATACTTCTTATTTTTGCTGTCAAATTGCCAAGAAGTTCCTTGTCAAACCCGCGAATAAAAAGAATTGTATTATGAACCACTTCTATGGAAATCGTTTCCGGAATATCAATTTCTACGGGATGATTAAAGCCTACGTTCAGAATAAGCTTTTTATCTTTCACCTCGGTTTTATATCCAACCCCATGAATTTCAAGAATTTTTTCAAATACATTTAAACTGCCGTTAATCTTGTTGATAATCAACGTCCTCAATAAACCCTGGAGGCTATCCGTTTTCTTGAATAATTTTCTCATTTTTCTTTCACCTGAAGGCATCAAATTCTTAATAAGGAGCTGCCTGTTTTCCATGGCAACTGAAATATTATCAAAAATTTTCTGGGATAATTTACCTTTTGGGCCTGAAATCTCAATTAAATTATCAGAAACAGATACGTTCACATTATCCGGAATTATAATAGGTTTCTTCCCTAATCTACTCATTATTTTCCTCTATAATATATAAAACAGGACTTCTCCGCCGATACCGAGCTCTTTAGCTTTTTTATTGGTGCAAATACCTTTTGAAGTACTTAAAACAGCCCGTCCATAACCTGACTTTATACTTGGAATATCTTTTAATGGAACGTACGTTCTTCGTCCTGGAGTACTTATTTTTTTCACATTGGAAATTACAGGTTTACCTTCAGAATCATATAATAAAAAAACCTTTAAAAACTTCTTCCCTTCTTTTTCAACGGATTCAAGTTTTTTTATATATCCCTCTTCTTTCAAAACTTTTAATATATTCTCCTTGAAAGATGAATACGGGACGTCTACAGATTCCTTTTTTACCATACCTGCATTTTTTAATCTTATAACCATATCAGCGATTGGGTCCGTATAAGTCATATATTTATTTCCTCACAGTTTATTTAAAATCTACCAGCTTGCCTTGGTAATACCAGGTATCTCCCCTTTTGAGGCAAGCTCCCTGAAACATATTCTGCATAAACCGAATTTTCTTATATATCCTCTCGGTCTTCCGCATCTCCAGCATCTGTTTCTTTTCCTGACCTTAAACTTTGGCTCTTTTTTTGATTTTTCAAAAAAACATTTTCTCGCCACTATCAAATCTCCTGTATGGGTAGTCCCATTAATTTTAAAAGCACCCGTGCCTCTTCAGTCCTTTTTGCATTTGTACAAAACGTTAAATTAAAACCTCTGACTTTATTAATTATGTTATAATCAATCTCAGGGAATATAACCTGCTCTTTGATTCCGATGGTATAAGAACCATTTCCACTAAAAGATTTTGCAGGAAGTCCGCCAAAATCACGCACCCTTGGAAGTGCAACCGTTATTAATTTATCAAGAAATTCATACATCCGCTCTCCCCGCAGGGTTACCATAACACCACAAACGTCCCCTTTTCTCAGACTGAACCCGGAAATAGATTTTTTCCCTCTTGTTATAACAGATTTTTGCCCGCTTATAAGTGCTATCTCTTTTTGAGAGGATTCTATTAACTTTGCATCTTTATTATCTTTTCCTACACCCATATTAAGAACTATTTTTATAATTCTTGGAACCTGCATTGGATTTTTAAATCCAAACCTCTTTATCATGTCATTAACAACGTTCTCTTTATAATGTTTTTTAAGTCTTGCTTCCATTTATTTAGTCTCCGCAATTTCACCACATTTTTTACAAACTCTTACTTTTGTTTTGTCATCCAATTGTTTTATACCCAATCTTACGGGTTTATTACATTTCATACAAAAATACTGGACGTTACCAATAGAAACAGGCTTCTCCATTGTAATTATTCCACCCGGTTGTGTTGCGGAACGTGGCTTTGTATGTCTTTTAACAAAATTTATCCCTTCAACAAGAACCCTGTTCTCTTTTGGAAGCACTTTCAGAACTCTTCCTTTTTTTGTCCTGTCTTTCCCTTTTACAACAATGACAAAATCATTCTTCCTGATTTTAAAACCCATTATAAAACCTCCGGTGCCAGGGAAACTATTTTCATAAAATTCACTTCCCTGAGCTCCCTGGGAACAGGACCAAATACACGCGTTCCCCTTGGATTAAGGTCATCATCAATAATTACTGCAGAATTATGGTCAAACCTGAGATATGAACCATCCTGCCTCTTTATCGGAAACTTTGTTCTGACGACCACTGCCTTTACAACCTGTTTTTTTTTCACAATCCCGTCAGGAAGAGCATCTTTAACGCTGGCAACGATAACGTCCCCAAGTCTTGCATACTTGCGTTTTGATGAACCATGAATTCCAATCAGGCACAGTTTTTTTGCACCTGTATTATCAGCCACCTCAAGAATTGTTCTTAGTTGAACCATACCTGCTCCTGATTAACCTTGTCCTTTTTTAATAATTTCAATAAGATTCCACCGTTTTGTTCTACTTAAGGGCCTTGTCTGCTGTATCCGGACAACGTCCCCTGTTTTACTTACGTTACCCTCATCATGAACGTAAAACCTGCTTTTCTTTCTGAGCATCTTTTTATAGACAGGGTGCCTTGAAAGTCTTTCAACAATAACAACCCTTGTCTTATTCATCTTATCACTTGATACTACACCTGTTTTTTCTATCCTTACGGGACGGCTATTTTTTTCCATGTTCAGTTGAACCCTTTACCTGGACAATTTGTTTGTATCTCATAATATTATTAATACGGGCAATGTCTTTTCTCATTTCATTCAATGAAGAGTAATTTTTTAATTGTCCGAGTCTTACCTGCAAACGACCATCAAAAAGTTTTTTTGCAATATCATTTTTCTTTTGCTGAAGCTCCAATACAGACATATTTCTTAAATTTTCAAATTCTTCTCTTTTCATATCTCTTCCCTGGAAACTGTTTTTGTATTTATGGGTAATTTATATGAAGCTAATCTTAAAGCCTCTAAAGCAACTTCATGAGAAACACCTGCTATTTCAAAAAGAATTCTTCCCGGTTTAATAATAGCCTCCCATCCTGCTACGTCTCCTTTACCTTTTCCCATCCTTGTTTCTGCAGGCTTTTTTGTAAAAGGTCTGTCAGGAAAAATTCTTATCCAGAGTTTCCCTTTTGCTTTAAGATGGTGCATTATTGCAACCCTTGACGCCTCTATTTGATTATTAGTAAGTCTTCCCGGCTGGACAGACTGTAATCCATAATCTCCAAAAAAAAGAGAAGAGCCTCTTATTGCCTTACCTTTTACGTTACCTTTCTGGCATTTTCTGTATTTTACCCTCTTGGGCATTAATGGCATTTTTTATTCCCTCTATTTACTTAGTATTACCAATCTTTTCTTTCTCATCTTTTTTCTCAGATTTCTTTTCCACTTTTACAGACGTTTCAGGTCCTAAAACCTCTTTCAGAAATATCCATACTTTTACACCGATACAACCAAATTTTGTAACTGCAGTAGAGGTTGCATAGTCAATCTTCGCCCTCAAGGTATGTAAGGGAACTTTTCCATCTATATATAGTTCAGACCTGGAAATCTCTGCACCACCAAGCCTGCCACCAACCTTTACTTTTATTCCCGGTGCGCCTGAACCTCTGGATAAAGCCATCTCTTTTTTTATTACAACACGGTGTGGAACGCGTCTTTCAAGCTGCATGGCAATAGTATCTGCTACAAATTGTGCAGATAAAACAGGAGATTTTACCTCTTCAACGTCTATGCTTACCTGTTTGGGATGTTTTTTGTCAACGTTCAATCTTCTGATAAGTTCATCCCTGACCTGATTTATTTCCGCCCCCCTGCGGCCAAGAACCACACCCGGCCTTGGACTATAAAGAATAATTCTTATTTTTTCAGAAATTTTCTCTATTTCTATTCTTGTTATTGAGCCTCTTGGAAATCTTTTTATTAAATAATTTTTTGTCAGGACGTCCTCTTTCAAAAAATTCTTGAAATTTTTATTATCGGCAAACCATAAAGAACGCCATTTCTCAGTAATACCCAGCCTTAAACCAATAGGATTTACTTTTTGTCCCATACACTCCTCTAAGTTTTATTTACTACTGCCTGTTCATCAAGAATAACCGTTATATGTGAAGACCTTTTTCTTATCATGACACCCCTTCCCATAGTTGCAGATTGTATTCTTTTCATTTTTGGTCCTTCATTGATTATTATGTTTTGGACATACCAATGCATGGTTTCAGAATTTTTCTGTTTTGCATTGGCAAAACATGACTGAACCACTTTTTTAATAATCCCTGCTGATTTTCTCGGTATATTTTCCAGAGTATTTATAGCATCATGGACTTCTCTACCGACAATTGATTTTCTGATTGTACCTGCCTTAATCGGACTTATTTTTATAAATTTTGCAATCGCTTTTACCTGCATTATGTTTTCTCCAGTGACCTTTCAGTATGAGCACCATGTCCACGGAAAATTCTTGTCGGAGAAAATTCCCCTAATTTATGGCCTACCATATCTTCAGTAATATAAACTGAAATGAAATTTTTTCCATTATGCACAGAAAACGTAATTCCCACAAACTCCGGTATAATAGTTGACCTTCTTGACCATGTTTTAATTGCCTCTTTAGTTCCCTTTTGTTGATTTTTCTTTACCTTCTTTAAAAGCTTTTCATCAACAAAAGGACCTTTTTTTAGAGACCGCATTTATTTAGTTCTCCTCTGTGCAATAAATTTATCCGAGTATTTAATTTTTTTTCTTGTTTTATAACCTTTTGTTGGCTGTCCCCATGGTGTAACCGGAATATTTCCCTTGCCTCTTCCCTCACCACCGCCCATAGGATGGTCAATCGGATTCATGGCAACACCCCTGACTGTCGGTCTTATTCCCTTCCATCTGTTCCTGCCTGCCTTACCCAGGGATACGTACTTATACTCAGGGTTGCTTACCTGTCCAATTGTCGCCATACATTCAAAAGGAATAAGTCTTATCTCTCCTGAAGGAAGCTTGACATTAGCATATTTCTCCCCCTTTACCACCAAAATCGCTGAAGAGCCTGCAGATCGGACAAGTTGTCCGCCCTTGTCAGGCTGGATTTCTATGTTACAAATTTCCGTTCCTTCCGGTATGTTTTTCAAGGAAAGCCGGTTGCCTGTTTTTATTTCGGCATTTTCTCCGATTTCTATTTTTGTACCGGCAGTAAGACCTACCGGCGCAATAATATAATTTTTTACTCCGTTCTGATACTGGATTAAAGCAATCCTTGCCGTCCTGTTAGGGTCATATTCAATGCTTATGATTTTTGCCTGGCCTTTTTTCATTTTAAAATCTATGAGTCTATATAACTTTTTATGGCCACCGCCTTTATGTCTTGTCGTTATTCTTCCAAGATTGTTCCTCCCGGAATTTTTTTTAAATCCCTTTACAAGTCTTTTTTCCGGGTCTCTTTTTGTAATTTCCGAATAATCCGGAAGAACAGCGTGTCTTGAAGAATAACGACAAGACATAAAGGCGGTG
>JAMDAS010000013.1 GCA_023484085.1 Candidatus Omnitrophota bacterium | reverse complement strand
TTCTACTGCATAAATACGTTCTTCTGCAGGACGACTAAGCCAATAAAACAATGTGTCTTTTTGTTGTTTTGTATCCTGTAATTTATATTTTTTTAATACTGGTTTTATCATTGCTGTATATTCTATCACAAATTTTATCAATTTAGCAAACGATTTGGGAATCTCCTTCCTGAAATTCCTTATGTCGGAATTTCAGACAAAGACTGTGGAATATTGACGGTTAAGATTTGTGTATTATAATAATATACATATGCAGATTAAATTTGAATGGGATAAAGGTAATATAAATAAAAATTATGAAAAACATAAAGTTACAGATAATGAATGTGAAGAAATATTTTTTGATGCACAATTAGAAGTGTTTCATGATAAAAAGCATTCAACATTAGAAGATAGATTTTATGCTATTGGGCAAACAGTGAGAAGTAGAACTCTTTTTGTAGTTTTCACTATCAGAAAAAATAAAACAAGAATTATTTCTGCAAGAGATATTAATAAAAAAGAGAGGTTATTATATGAAAAAATTAAAAAAAATACCCAGGTTTAAAAATGAAGATGCGGAACGTGAGTTTTGGGCAGTTCATGATTCTACTGAATACATAGATTGGAGTAAAGCAAAAAAAGCCCGCTTTTCATATTTAAAACCTTCTGAAAAGGCAATATCAATAAGAATGCCGAAGTTTATAATTGATGACCTTAAGTTTCTTGCTAATCGTCAAAGTGTGCCATACCAATCACTTTTGAAGATATTTGTAACAGAAAAAGTAAAAAAAGAATTGGCGGGTCTCAAAATCAAAGATTCGTAACAATGCTAATTAAACCAAATTCAGACCCATAAAATATTTGATATTTAGGAACAATGCGATACGTTAAATAAAAATTTGGTATAATATAATTAAGTATAATGAAATTTTTACTGATGATTATGTTATATTTTATTCTCGGGTATTTATTTGGCAGTATTGATTTTGCATACCTGGTTACATATTTTCTTACAGGAAAAAATATCAGGGAAATAGGGGATAAAAATCCAGGTGCTGCAAACGTTTCAAGAGAGATTGGTAAAAGATGGGGCATTCTTGTCTGGCTGGGGGATTTGATAAAAGGAGTTATTCCAATGGAGATTGCAGCCCATTTTGGAATTACAAATATCATCCTTTTGACTGTTATAGGAATTTTTGCAATAATTGGCCATTGTTATCCTGTTTTTATGAAGTTTAAAGGTGGGAAAGGTGTTGCTACTACGGGAGGAGTTCTTGCTTATATCGCGCCTGCGATTTTACCTGTTGGTATAATTTTATGGTTTGTTGTACAGATAATCAATGACCGTTCAGTCAGGATTTTAATTGTTGCTATTATTGCTTATTTCCTGTGCCTGTTTGCTATTTATCCATTACATATCGTTAAACAGATTTCTGTTGCTACGATTTTACTGGTTATTACCCAGGTAGTAATTAACAGGGACATATTAAAAGAATTTAAATTTTAAATGGTCATAGAGAAAAGAAAAGCCTATAGAATAGTGTTTGGCGGTATTGCTCCGACAGTATGCCTTCTTACGTCATCAAAATACTTTCCATTGGTTATTGCATCTTTTTTTCTTACGCTTCTTCTTGCCCTTGAGTTTGAAAGATTTAAAAATCCTTCTGTATGGTCATGGCTTCTTTCTCACCTGGGGAATTTTTTCAAGACGGCTCCGGGTGTACTTACCGGGGATACTTTTTTTATGCTCGCCACTTTTTTATCACTGCTTTATTTCCCTTTTCCAATTGCCGTGGCGAGTTTATATTTTCTGGTTTTTGGTGATGCTGCTTCCGGGGTAGTGGGAACAAGATGGGGGAAAATACCGCTCTTACCGCATAAAACTCTTGAGGGCCTGTTTGCAGAAATTTTTATGAATATGGTTGTTGCATTCCTTTTGTATTTAAGATTTCATTTAAGTTTTTATATCCTTGCTGCGGGTGTTTTAACAGGTGCCGTTCTTGAAGTGGTTTCCATAAAAGTTGATGATAACATTACTGTAGGACTTGTTCCCGGTATCATTATGACCTTACTTTATATTTTTTAGCCTATTACCTGAATCGTTTATGGAGCCACGTAAACCATTGTTCCGGATGTAAAAGCACGTATTTTTCAATTCTGTTATAAAATAACTGTGTATTGACCAGCACGTCTTTCCCCGGGTTTTCTGTCCTCTGGACCGGATATGGACCCTCTATTACTATTTTATGTGTGAGCTTTGACGTCCTGTAAATGAAGATGCCGAGAACCGGGCAATCAAATCTTTTTGAGAGAGTATCCGCTCCTGTTGGGGCAAGAACCTTTTTTCCCAGAAGTTCCACCTCTACTCCTTCTCCTGAATGCTGGTCTATAAGCAATGCTAAAATGTTATTACCTCTTAACCATTTTTGGGCAAGAATAATTGCCTCCTTCATGTTTTGTTTGGTTATTGAGTATATCCCCCTGTTTTTTTGCATCCTTCTCATAAATCCTGCTACATATATATTGTTTGCAGTTCTTTCAATCCATGAAAATTTTTTGTTTCTTATAGCAAGATATGCAAGCATAATGATAAAATTTCCATTGTGGCCGCTGATTGCTATGGCTGGTTTGCCTTCTTTTTTTAAATTTTCCAGTACTTCCAGTCCTTCAATTTTTATAAAGTTTGCTAATTCTTCAATTGTTTTTGTTGTCCAGTAGGCAACCTCAAAAACGTTTAAAAGGGTTTCAGAGATTATTTTTTTTGCAAGTGTGGTTCTTTCTTTAATGCCAATTTTTTCAAATACGGCGTTAAGATTATTTATAATCTTTTTCCTTAAGGAAGGGGAGCCGTAGTAAAGAATATTACCAAGAATTTTACTCAGGACAATGTCAATTTCAAGAGGGATAATCTTGATAATTTCATAAATTCCAAATATAATTATGTAGATTATAATATCTACAATTTTTTCCTTTTTTGTTCTTTGCATATATAAGATTGTAAAAAATAATATGGAAAGGGTCAATTTTCTTCTTTGACCGGAAACCCTAAATCAGATAAAATAACCAGAATGAATAAAGAAATTAGAGCCATAAGAGGCGTAAGGGACTTACTTCCCGGGGAATTGAAAAAATGGCGGTTTGTGGAAAAACAGGCTGTTTCTATTTTTGAAGCTTTTGGGTTTGAGGAAATAAGGATCCCGATTATTGAAGAGGCAGGCCTTTTCCAGAGAAGCGTGGGATTATATACTGATATAGTTGAAAAAGAGATGTATATCTTTTCTGATAAAAAGGGCAGAACCCTTGCTCTCCGTCCTGAGGCAACTGCAGGCGTTGTCCGTGCCTATGTTGAAAATAGACTGTTTGATTCTCAAAGAATACAAAGGTTTTATTATTCAGGGCCTATGTTCAGGTACGACAGGCCGCAAAAAGGACGGTACAGGCAGTTTTATCAGATGGGCGTGGAAATTTTTGGAGGGGCAACAGGGTATTACGATGGAGAGCTCATATTTCTTCTCGGGAAAATACTTTCAAATATTGGATTTAAAGATTATTCCTTTGAAATAAATTCTATTGGGTGTGATAAATGTAAGCCTGCATTTACCGGAAAACTTTCCAATTATTTAAATGAGAGAATCTCATCTTTTTGTAGTGATTGTAAAATCCGGGCGCAGCACAACATTTTAAGAGTTCTGGATTGCAAGAACAATGAGTGCCGGCAGATTTTAAGAGATGCTCCAGGGATTACTGATTTTTTATGCGAAGAGTGCAGGCATCATAGGGAAGAGGTCTATAAATATCTTGCCATATTTTCTATTCCATATAGAGAGACTAACCTTGTAAGAGGTCTTGATTATTATACAAGGACTGTTTTTGAGGTTAAAATCCAGGGCGATGAAAATGCAGTTGCAGGCGGGGGAAGATATGATAACCTTGTTTATCAGCTTGGAGGTCCTTCCACTACGGCAGTAGGTTTTGCAATCGGTATGGACAGAATTTGTGAGCTTTTGGAAAATCCGGGAAAGGAAGAAGAATCCATTTGGGTGATTTTCCTTGGAGAAAGAGCTTTTTCCGAGGGTATTCCAATCATTAACAACCTGAGAGAAAAAAACATTAAAACCATTGTGGATTATGATAAGAGGTCTCTAAAAAATTATCTCAAAGTTGCAGACAGGCAGGGGATTAAAAAGGTTTTTATTCTCGGGGAGGATGAACTTTCAAAGCGGTCTTTTCTTTATAAAGACATGAATAACGGGACACAGCAACTGATTCCTTTTGAGAAGATAGTGAATATTTTAAAGGTGAACTTATGATTAGAACGTATACGTGCGGGGAATTGACATCTAAAGACGAGGGGAAACGGGTAAAGCTCACGGGTTGGGTTTCTACAATCCGTGACCATGGCAATGTTTTATTTATTGACCTGAGAGACAGGTATGGAATTACCCAGATTGTTGCATCTGCAACTGAAGAAGACGTTCATCTTCTTCAGGAAGCGATAGGTGTAAAACCAGAATCAGTTGTTAGTATTGAAGGTACCGTTGTCCTGCGACCTTCGTCTACGATTAACTCCAAACTTCCTACTGGTGAAATAGAAGTCAAACTACAAGAAATCAAGGTTCTTAACGCTTCCCAGCCATTACCCTTTGAGATAGAGGATGCCGGTTCTGTAAATGAAAACGTCAGGCTCAGGTATAGATATCTTGATTTAAGAAGAAATGCACTTAAGGAAAATATTATTTTCCGCAGTCAGTTTATCCAGAAAACAAGGGAGTTCCTTGTAAAAGAAGGTTTTCTTGAAATAGAAACGCCGATGCTTACAAAGAGTACGCCTGAAGGTGCAAGGGATTTTCTTGTTCCCGGCAGGCTTGAGCAGGGGAAATTTTATGCACTTCCGCAATCCCCCCAGTTATTCAAGCAGATCCTTATGGTCGCAGGTTTTGACAAATATTTTCAGGTTGCCCGCTGTTTCAGGGATGAGGATTTACGTGCAGACAGGCAGCCTGAATTTACACAGATTGATATGGAAATGTCTTTTGTTGAACGTGAGGATGTTATAAACGTTTCTGAGGCAGTCATTAAACATGCCATTGAAAATACACTTGATATCAAGGTGGAAATCCCTTTTCCAAGGATAAAATATTCTGAAGCCATGGATGAATACGGGACAGATAAACCTGACGTCCGTTTCGGGCTTACCTTAAAAGACATAACGTCTTACTTCAAAAATTCAGGTATTAATTTTCTTGACAGTATTATTGAAAAGAAGGGTATCATAAAAGCAATAGTAATTGAAAATGGTGAATTGATTTCCCTGAAGGAAATAGAAAACATCAATCAGGTTATAAAAGAAAAGGGCGGGAATGGGATTGGCTGGCTCAGATTTAAAGACAATGATTACCAGTCGCCGATAAAAAAACTTTTAAAACAGGATGTTATTGAAAACATAAAAAATAGGTTTGGAATTATGCCGGGAAATCTTGTTCTTTTTCTTGCAGGTGTTCCGGGTTGGGTTAATGAGACACTTGGATACTTACGGACTGAAATATCCGGTAAATTGAAAATAAATGATTTTAAGAATAAATTTTGTTTTTCATGGATTGTTGATTTCCCTGAAGGAAATAGAAAACATC
>JAMDAS010000007.1 GCA_023484085.1 Candidatus Omnitrophota bacterium | reverse complement strand
TGATAACCTGGTTTTTTCAAAGCCGGTCCTGCAAAAAGACATTAAATTTAAAAAAGGGGAAACTTTTTCCCAGAAAAAATTAGATGAGAGTATAAGCAATATTAAAGATGCATACCTTGATAAGGGATACCTGAACATTAATGTTCTGCCTATACCGGAAATAAAAAATCATATTATGGGCTATACATTTTATATTACCCCGGGTGAAAAAATCAGGGTGAACCAGGTTATCATTACAGGAAATACAATAACAGAGGATAAGGTGATAAGAAGGCAGGTGGAACTCTATCCGGGGAATTATTTTTCAGTAAGAAAGATAAGGGAATCATATTATAACCTGACGGACCTGGGTTATTTTAAGTCTGTTAATATCTATCCCCAGCCTACGTCCAGCCCTAAAAGAATGAATCTTGTTGTAGATGTTCAGGAGAAACCGAAAACAGGGACTTTTATGATAGGCGGGGGTTATAGCAGTCTTGAAAACATCATAGGATTGGTAAGTGTTGAACAGCCAAACTTTGCCATAAACAATCCTCCCTCTTTTACCGGCGGCGGGCAGGATTTAAAACTATGGCTGGAAATTGGCAGTGTTACCCACGGCGGGGAACTAAGTTTTACAGAGCCATATTTCCATGATAAACCTGTATGGATTGGTTTTGATATTTATGACTTTAATTATGTATGGACAGATTATACTGAAAAGCATGTTGGTGCCGATATAAGAGTGGGAAAGAGGTGGAAACATTCTTCTCTTGGTTTTACGATTAAATCTGAAGATGCAACATTAAGTGATATTCAGATACCCGCATTCCAGGACCAGGCCGGCAAAAAGAGGATAAATAGTGTTACAACAACATATACCATTTTCAATATAAACAGGCAGATTATGCCGACAAGGGGGGACAGGTTCAGTTTATCTCTTGAAGATGCAGGAGGAATATTTGCAGGACAGGTAAATTATTATAAGTTTTTGTCACAAAATGAGTTTTATTTCCCACTAAAAAACTGGACGTTCAGCAGTAAAACGTACTTGGGATATGAGAAAACATATGGGTCCACTACAGAAATGCCTCTTTATGAAAGATTTTTTGGCGGTGGCATAGACACAGATGCCCCTATAAGAGGATACCAGATAAGAAGTGTGGGTCCTCAGTCAAATGGTTATGTAATAGGAGGAACCCGCTTATTTGCACAAAATTCTGAATTATTGTATCCTTTAAAGAAAAACGTATTATGGGGAGTGGTATTCTGGGATGTGGGCAATGTATGGGATACAGGTGGCATTCCATCACTGTTAAATGGTGTAGGTGTAGGATTAAGAATTAAAATTTCTTTTTTCCCGACTCCCATAAAGGTGGATTATGGATGGGCGCTTAATCGCAAGCCGGGAATGTCAAGTGGTGCATTTGATTTTGGAATGAGTATGGGATTTTAGGAAAAACATTAAATATATTAACAATTAACGTAAATAATTAGTGAACGGAGTTTGAAATAAGTTTGGATTGTCTTTGAGGCTTTGTTTGAAAGAACGTTTTTACAAAGAAGAGAAGAGCAATCCAGAACTTATTTCCTACTTCAGATAAATAAATTATTAACAATTAACACAATGGAGAGGAGAATATGAAAAACAGAATAATGATTTTTATAGTAGTGGGAGTATTAAGTTGTTTGTTTGCAGGAAATTCTTTTGCACAAAACATTAAGATTGGATATGTGGATACTTTAAAGGTTTTTTATTCATACAATAAAACCCAGAAAGACATGAAAATATGGCAAAGCGAGCAGACATCGCAGGAGAGTAAAATTGCAAGCCTTCAGAAGGAGATAAAAACCCTTCAGGATGCTTACAATAAACAAAAATCCCTGCTTAAACCTGCAGAGGCGAAAAAAAGAAAAGCAGACATAGGAAAAAAGTTTGATGCCCTGATGAGTTTTGAGAACCAGGCTAACCAGTCCCTGACAAAAGAAAAAGATGCCCTGATAACCAAACTGAAAGATGACATATATAGCTCAGTAAAAATTTTTGCACAAAAAGAAAAATATGATTTAATTTTAGATTCACAGGCAGTTTTATATGCACCCCCCGGGAATGACGTGACTGACCAGATAATTACCATATTAAATAAGGGTGAAAACGTAAATAATAAAGGCACAAAGTAAACATAAGGATAGTAACATTATGTTAGAGATGACAATTAAAGAAATTGCCCATGTCGTTAATGGAACAGTTTTTGGGGATGATACAGAATCTATCACGGGTATTTCAGGAATAAAAGAGGCAAAAAAAGGTGATATTACGTTTATTGCCAACAGAAAGTATCTTGGCCTGATAAAATCAACGTTAGCCCGCGCTATTATATTATCTCATGACATGAAAGATTCTGTTGATTCAGGTATTATAATTATAGAGGTTGAAAATCCATCCCTTGCTTTTTCACAATTACTTAGTTTAATCGGACCGGAACCAATCAAATTTTTGTCGGGAATCCATCCTACGGCAATTATCGGCAAAAACGTACGTATCGGTAAAGGAGTTTCCATCCAGCCGTACGTTGTAATTGAAGACGGGTCTGTTATAGGTGATGGAACGGTCGTAGGCTCATCTGATTATATAGGACATTTTACTGAGATTGGTGAAAACTGTTTTATTTATCCGCAGGTTATTATAAGGGAAAGAGTCCAGATAGGAAAGCGTGTGATAATTCATTCAGGGACCGTTATCGGCGGGGATGGTTTTGGGTTTGCTTCAGTAAAGGGTATACATCATAAAATTCCCCAGATTGGAACGGTTGAGATTGGAGATGACGTGGAGATAGGCTCAAACGTTACGATTGACAGGGCAAGATTTGATAAAACGTACATAGGAAATGGAGTAAAAATTGATAATCTTGTTCAGATAGCGCATAACGTAATTATTGATGACAATTCAATAATTATAGCCCAGGTTGGTATATCAGGCAGTACTAAAATAGGTAAAAACGTTATTATTGCCGGCCAGGCAGGTCTTATAGGTCACATTGAAATCGGTGATAATGTAATTATTGGCGGTAAAGCGGGTGTTACCAAGAACGTTCCTGCAGGGAAGCATGTTTCTGGTTTTCCTGCAAGAGAAAAGTACGAGGATATGAAATCCAGGGCATATCTTAACAAGCAGCCTGAGCTTTTTGAAAAAATAAAACTACTTGAGGATAAGATTTTAGAACTGGAAAAAAAATCAAATAACAATAAATGAATCAAAGAACAATTGAGAACTCCATAATTATAGAAGGGACGGGTTTGCACACCGGGGAAAAGGTGTCTATTGAACTTAAGCCGGCGCCGGTTAATACAGGGTTTATGTTTATCAGAAAAGCCCATGGAGAAACAAAAGAAGACCTGTTAATAAAGGCTGAAATAGATTCACTTCTTGACGTTGAAGAATATCCCAGGAGAACGTCTATTACAAACGGAACCATACATATCCATACCATTGAACATCTTCTTGCATCTATCCTGGGTATGGGGATAGATAACGTAATAATTGAATTAAACGGGAGCGAGTGTCCCGGCCTTGATGGCAGTTCTCTTGTTTTTGCAGAAAACATTATGAAAGTAGGGATAAAAGAACAGGATGCTCAGAAAAAGTTTTTCAAACTGAAAGAGCCTGTATATACTTCAGAAAATGGTTCACACATTATAGCTCTTCCTTCAGAAGAATTCAAGATTTCCTACACTCTGGATTATCCCAATTCCATGATTAAATCCCAGTATGCCTCCTTTATTGTAAATCCGGACGTATATATCAGGGAGATTGCTCCTGCCAGAACGTTTTGTCTTGAAGAAGAGATTGAAAAACTGAAAGCCATAGGTCTTGGAAAGGGCTCAGACTATAACAATACAGTGGTAATCGGTAAAAAAGGCATAATTAATAATTCATTTCGTTTTATAGATGAACCGGTAAGACATAAAATAGATGACCTTATAGGAGACGTTGCACTTATAGGCATGCCGATAAAAGCCCACATTATCGGAATCAGAAGCGGCCACGCGATTAATACAAAATTTGTAAGAAAATTAAAGGAGATTATGAAGAAAGAAAAAGCAAGTGGAATCATATCTCCTTCCACAGAACAGATTACCAAAAGAATTCTTGAGGTAGAGGACATAGAGAAAATTCTTCCCCACAGGTATCCTTTTCTTTTAGTGGACAGGATTATTGAACTTGAAGAGGATAAAAGAGCCGTAGGGATTAAAAGTGTATCATATAATGAATGGTTTTTTCAGGGACATTTTCCGGGAAAACCTGTTATGCCGGGAGTACTGCTTGTTGAGGCAATAGCCCAGGTTGCAGGTGTTTTGATGCTGAATAAAAAAGAAAACAGGGGCAAGATAGCATATTTTTTGAGTATAGACAAGGCAAAATTCAGAAAAGCAGTAAAACCCGGTGATTTGCTTATTCTTGAAGTTGAAGTGGATAAGCTGAAAAGTAAGGTAGGACAGATTTCCGGCAAGGCATACGTTGATGGAAAACCTGTTTGTGAAGCAGTGTTGATGTTTTCTCTTGTTGAGAGATAGCAATGATTTCTATCCATCCTTCTGCAATCGTTTCCAAAGATGCTGACATAAAAGACGGGGCTACGGTATCTGCATATTCCATCATAGAAGGAAATGCTTCTATAGGAGAAAATACGTTTATTGGCCCGCACGTTCACGTTTATGGTGATACGAGTATCGGTGAAAATTGTAAAATATATACGTCAGCAATTATCGGCAGTCCGCCTCAGGACCTTAAATACAAAAATGAAAAATCCTATGTCAGGATTGGGAATTACAATACTATAAGAGAATTTGTAACAATCAATAAAGCCACAGGTGAAAATGAAAGCACGGTTATAGGGAACAATAATCTTTTTATGGCGTACAGCCACATTGCGCACAACTGTATCATAGGCAATAACGTCATTATTGCAAATTGTGGTACCCTGGCAGGACACGTCACCATTGAGGATTACGCTATTTTAGGTGGTCTTGCAGGTATTCACCAGTTTTGCAGGATTGGCAGGATGTCCATTATAGGCGGAACCTCAAAAGTGATAAAAGACATTGTGCCATACGTTATTGCAGATGGACATCCCGCCAGGCCTTATGGAATAAACAAGCTCGGATTGAAAAGAAAAAATTATCCACCTGAAGTAATAGATAACATAGAAGAGGCATACCGTATCATTTTCCGCGAAAATCTCAGCCTGTCAGATGCAATTGAAAAAATTCTTCTAAAGCCGGGTTCTCCGGAAATCAGGGAAATGGTGGAATTTATAAAAAATTCCCGGCGGGGAATATCAAAAGAAAGATAAATGTAAATACTTAGTGAATGGTGTTTGAAATAAGTTTGGATTGTCTTTGAGGCTTTGTTTGAAAGAATGTTTTTACAAAGAAGAGAAGAGCAATCCAGAACTTATTTTCTACTTTAGATAAATAAATTATACCTGGAATATTTACAGATAAATACTGATGTCGAACTTTCTTGGAATTGATGAAAATGGCTATGGGCCGGTAATGGGTCCTCTTATCGTTACGGGTATTTGCGCAAATAAGGACATAAAAAAAGACTGGACGATAGAAATAAGAGACAGCAAGAGATTGTTTTTAAGAGATGCGCAAAGTTATAGAAAAATTGAAGAAATATCTCTTGCACAATTTTTTTTATTGTTTGGACGTTTTCCTGAAAGTCCAAAAGAATTTATTGAAAAATTATCTTTTGGGGAATGTCCAAATAAATTTAAAAACATCTGTATTGAAAATATCCCGCATGTTTTTTCATGGGCGCCAAAATCAGACGTTACTGGGTATATAGATTTTTTTGATGGATTTCTTAAAAAAAATTCAATAAAAATAAATGGTATTAAATCTGCAATCCTTTGTCCATTTGAATTTAATATCCTGTGTGATGGTGGAATAAAAAAGGACCTTATAGATTTTCTTCAGTTTGAAAAAATCATAAAACATTTTTCAGATAAAGACCCGGAGATTTCAATTTCAGCAGGTAAGATTGGCGGGAGGAATAAATATCTTGAATTTGTATCAGGAACTTTCCCCTCACTGGAAAATAAAGCCATCAGGGAAAACCCTGAAGAGTCCTCTTATGTTTTTAGAAATAAAAATAAAAATATTAATATATCTTTTCTTAAAGATATTGAGAAAAAATCGTTTCTTGCCTGTCTTTCAGGTATAATAGGGAAATATATAAGAGAGCTCATAATGACAGGCATAAATATTTCTCTTGGGAATAAAGAATTTGTTTCCGGATACAGGGAAAAAAAAACAAAAGAATTTTTGAAACGTTTTTTTGCACGACAGAATTATAAAGATATAAATATCAACTGTATTATAAGGAAAAAATGACACCGGATTTATTAAAGACGTCTCAATGGAAAAAGTGGGAAAAAACAGGAATCAATAAAAGGGCAGGGGTTCTTTTTCCGCTTTTTTCTGTCCGGTCCAAAAAAAGTTCAGGGATTGGTGATTTTGAAGATTTGAAACTACTCATTGATTTTTGTGCCGGTACAGGAAATTCAATACTTCAGTTATTGCCACTGAATGAAATGGGCAGTAATTTTTGTCCTTATGATGCCATTAGTTCTTTTGCAATAGAGCCTTCATATATTTCTGTGTCTGTAGATAATATTTCTGAAAAAATAGAGTCCTGGACAGATTTTGCAATCAAAGAGAAAAAAATAAAAAGATTAAAAACGGATTTTGAATCCGGTACATGGGATACAAATTCTGAATTCCAGAAATTTATTGAGGAAAACTCTTACTGGATTTATGATTTTGCCCTATATAAGACTCTAAAGGATTTTTTTAAAAACAAACCGTGGTACCAGTGGGAAAAAGAATATGTTGAAAAAGACCCTCATACCTTAAACCAGTTCAGAAAAATTCATGCAAAAGAAATGTTTTTTTACATGTGGGTCCAGTGGCAGTCCTATAAACAGTTAAGAAAAGCCAAAAAATATGCAGAAGAAAAAGGTGTGCTTATCATGGGGGATATGCCTGTTCTTGTTTCAGGGGATAGTGCTGACGTATGGACGTGGCGTAATTATTTTAAGACTCAATATGCAGCAGGTGCGCCTCCTGATATGTACTCCCAAAAGGGCCAGAGATGGGGTATGCCGCCAAATAACTGGGAGATTATAGGAAAAGATAACTATAGATATTTGAAAGAAAGGCTGAGATATGCAGAAAATTTTTATGATATTATCAGGATTGACCATGTTGTGGGTCTTTTCAGACTATGGAGTATACCTTTTATGGAACCTGTGGAAAATGCAGGTCTAAAAGGTTTTTTTGACCCCGGGGATGAGACCCTGTGGGAGGAACATGGCAGAAAAACACTAAATATAATGCTTGAAAATACGGATATGCTTTTCTGTGCTGAAGACCTTGGTGTCATCCCTCCTTTCTGTCCAAAAGTCCTTGAAGAGATGGGGATTCCCGGGACAGACGTTTTCAGATGGAAGAAACACTGGGAGACAACGGGTGGGTTTTTAAAGCCTGAAGAATACAGGGCTATTGGTATTTCCACTCTTTCAACACATGATACGACAGACTGGAACTCATGGTGGGAAAATGAAGCAGAAAAGGATGAAAAAGAAAAAATATGGAAAGAGTTTAAAATGGCGGGAAAACCCAAAGATAAATCTGATAAAAAACTTCTCGGAGCTGCTTTAAAATATAATTTTTCTGCAAACTCAATTTTTTCAATCCAGTCTATATTTGATTTACTTGAACTTTCAGATATATTGAAAAAAACCTCATTAAAATGCAGGATAAACACTCCAGGGACAATCAGCAATAAAAACTGGACAATTGTAGTTCCTGTTTACGTTGAAGACCTTTTAAAAAATCCAGTTTGTGAGGAGATAAAAGGTCTTATAAAAGCCTCAAACCGCTTAAATACTCAAGTAGAATGGTATTTGAAATAAGTTTGGATTGTCTTTGAGGCTCAGAGTTGGCTATAGGGTAATATATTTTCAAAATACAGGACTTTTAGTTTATTCTTGAATTCTTCTGCTAAAATCCGTGAAAAAACCTTTATCCCCTCATTTTCACTGAGCATGTGGGACGTAATAATCGCAGAAACACCACTATCCTTTATATACTGCATTGCATATTCATCTGATTCCCCGCCAATAAGGACGTTACATTCAAGAGAAATCATTGATTCAATAAAATCTATGTTACAAAAAAGTCCAAGTCCTCCCCATATAAGACCGCCGCGGGATACTTTTTTGTTCTTTTCTCCAATAACAAGAACTCTTTCCAATTTTAGCTTATTTTTTATTTTTAAAGCCATTTTCTCTAACTTTACAGGAGGAAATTCAACAATTCTGTAAAATTTTTCATCATTTCTATGGGCAATCTTTCCTAAATCCAGCTGCTTGATATAAGCATCAAGAATTGTAAATTTATCCATATTTCCATGTACCCGGATTACCCCTATATTATTCCTGGCAAGAAGCTGAATTCTTTTTGCATTTGTGCTCCAGGACATAAAGTCTTTTTGGGATTCCTGAAAAAATTTTAAAGGTGCATTGTATGGCAGAAACAGACTTTCATGACATATGATTGTATCTGCATTATTTTTAACCGCAAATTCAATAGCTTCCACTGTTGCCATCCAGCAGACAACAACCTTTTCAAACCGTTCTTTTGTCAAACCGAAAATTCTTCCCTCATCTATGCCAAACCCTTTATCACCTGTTTTTCCCGTAATAAATTTCTCTAATTCCTTTATGGTAATCATTTTGGATATATATATTCAGTATAGTCCAGGCAAAAAGAAAGTCAAATCCTGTTACGTTGTATCAAAAAAACATTTGCATGTTATAATAACTAAGGGAACATAAAACAAGGAGAAATAATGTTACGAAAACAAACTGTGAAAAAGTTTAAAAAGCCAAAGAGATTAGACCCTGCGATAATAGAGAATGTTATCTGGTTTAGTAAGTTTACTCCCCTGGAGAAACTCGCGATTTATGAAAAGCAATGTGAGCGCGTAAAAAAATTTAAGGGTTTGGCTTTAAAATACAAAAATGCGCAAAAAGTATCTCTTTGAAGCAATAATAAAACAACTTAATAAGGAACCAAAAATAACAATGAAAAAAATAATAGCGGTATGCGGAAGTAATGGTGATGATGAAACCCTGACAGAACAGACTTTAAAAATGGCAGAGGATGTTGGATTCCTGATTGCAAAAAATGGGGGAATTCTTATATGCGGCGGATTAAGCGGTGTTATGGAATTTTCAGCAAAAGGAGCCAAAAAAGCAGGTGGAATTACAGTAGGAATTCTTCCGGGGAAAAAAGAAGATGCAAATAACTATATAGACGTTCCTATTGCCACAAATCTTGGTTTTTCCCGGAATTACATGATTATTAATGCAGCAGACAGTATTATTGCAATATGCGGAAGATGGGGGACGCTAAATGAAGTGTCATTTGCAATTACACTGGGCAAAAAAGTGATTTTACTTTCCTCCAGCGGCGGAATTGCATCTTTTTTCAGTAAGGAGGACTCTCTAAAAATTTTGGATAGAAAACCTTATACTGCAAAAACCCCTGAAGAAGCAGTAAATTTAGCCTTTATTTAGTTTTTTTTGTTTACTTCTAATAATCAGGAGGACAATAAAATATGTTATAACTCCTGCAATGATAGCAATAAAAACAGACCCATACCATAAAGGCTTGATAATTTCTTTGCTAAGAATATAAAAATCAGTTATTTTTTTAAAATCCTTAAGGTGCAAATATGAATGGTATCCTAATAGATATAATCCAACCTTATATTCAAGAAAATAAGTAAAAATCATTTGTAGTGGTGTCCCTGTCGGTATACATGAGCCTGCAAAAACCGCCAAAAAGTTTTTTTTTAACATTCTTGCCCAGATATATCCAACAATAGTGTGAAATCCTATCAATGGTGTAGAACCTATAAAAACACCAAATGCAAAAGACTGGGAAAAAACTTGTGGGTTTTCTTTTTCCCAATGAACATCTTTAAGTATTTTATTTTTCTCTACTTGAGAAATTTCCTTCAGTTTCTGCTTAAATTTTATCCAGAATTTCATGATAAATATTTCACTTGGATTCTGCAGGAAAACTATATTCAGCAGCCCCAATTACGTCTTTTGCCATTTTTATCCATTTTGCAAGTCTTTCAGGCTGATTTGAAAGAGTATGAACGTCTTTCATAATCAGCTCAAGACAAAGACCGTATTTTTCTGCAAGTTTAAAGGTATCTTTGATGTCATTTATTATTAGTTCCTCGTTAAATTTTTCTGTGCTTATAAGGGTAGGATTGGGTTTTCTTGAAAATACGTATTTATTTCTCATCTTATCTGCCATAATCTCCTGGTTGCAAAGTGGGGCAATGGAAACAGCCCTTAAATTATTTAATTTTGAGATAACGTTCCATCTTGTATGAACAGGCTCACAGCAGCCATAATATACAAGCCCGAACTCTTTTGCTATTTCCTCCTGATATCTAAAAACGAATTCTTCAAATAAAGTGGAGCCTACGCCAACGGTTTCCTGGCTTTCAAGAAGTACCCACATGTCTTTTGTGGACACAGGATTATCTTTTTTGTAATTGGAAGAAGGAAGGGCGCTTACATATCCGATACTGCCTGAACCAACATACTCATTTTTATTGTTTAATGAAAGAAGCCCTTCTTTTTTTAGCCATTTCACAAAAGCAATGTGGTCATCATTAAGAAATCTCATAAGTTGATGCAGGCCTTCAGGGTCATCATACATAAAAAGCATAAGATTTTCAAGTCCTATAAGGTTAATTGCAGTAATTGTTGTTCCCATTGTCCACCACAAGGGCCTTCTTATCGTAACAGGCATGATTTCTTCAAAAACGTCTTCAAGGATTTTCTTGTATGTCATTGTTTCTTCCCTGTCTACAGAATACGTTCTTGGATGAAGTTTATGAAAATCCCTTTTTATGTCTGTTATTGGCGCGTCCCATCTTCTTGAAGTCATGTAGTCTGCATCTACCTGGTGTGTTATGGGTTCAACCCCGTAATTGCTTACGTTTAAAATCCAGTTTATGCTGAAGTAAGGTTCTATGCAATAATCGTCCCTGAGAAATTCAAATCTCCATATTTCCTCTTTTAATTGTGTTTCAACGTTCTGTGCCCATTTTTCATCACATTCAATAACAGGTTCAAAAGGCTTTTTCTTATCCCTTATACCGCCATGTTCTGCGAGAACCATTGGTCTTTTGGGTTTGAGGTCATGAAGTGCTTTCCATAGCTCTTTTCTTTTAAGGTTGACAGGGTTATTTGCAATCTCCATCTTTCTTTTTGCAATCTTTCTTAAAATGTCTGTGTCATTTTTTGTAATTTTATATTCCATATATTTCTCCTTAGTAAATATATTATACCCCATATCCTATGGAAGTGAGAATTTAATTTCAGGTAAATTATGTTAAAATATCGTAAATACTCAGTCAAAGAATGTTTACTTCGGTACAAGCGAGGATGGCGAAACCGGCAGACGCGCTGGACTTAGGATCCAGTGCCGCAAGGCATGGGGGTTCAACTCCCTCTCCTCGCATAGCAATCTTCGTAGAATGGGAGTTGAACTTGAGCGAAGTCCGTTCACTGCGAGCGGGCGTAGCAGTGAACAGCGAATGGCCGACCCCGAATGCAGTGAAAATGAGGGGCGCTCAACTCCCTCTCCTCGCATAGCAATCTTTTTTAATTGAGGGAGTTGAACCCCCCTCCTCTTTTTTTTGACAAAGATTATTAAAATAAATACGAGATAAGCGAAGCGTAGTAGTGCGGAGCAAACAATATATTCCTATTTTGAAAAATTAACTTTGCACAAAGATTGTCATTCAAGACAACGGCTAATTTGTTTCTTTTTGCAGAAATCTTTTAGTATTTCATCTGAATCTTTTGAAAAATAGTACGCGTCAACCGGCATTTCCAGGTTAAAATAACGATGCGTGATGTTTTTGTTCTTACAGTGTCCGGCAATTTTTTTAAGAATGGTAGTTTTCCCCACTTGACGTGGACCCATAATAATACCTATATCTTTCCGGTGTATGTCCTCTATGATTTCCTTGTAAATGTTACGTTTAAGTTCCATAGTGACATTCTATACGGTATCGTATAATTTGTCAAAATTAGAGATTCTTTATTTTTTTATATGGTGAAATTAGTTTTGTTATATTGATGAATTGCAAAAGGATCATTGAAGGGGACACGATTTGTTAATTATAATGGATAACTATCTGTGGTTACTTACAGGTTTTCCAGGTCTAACCGGTCTATTTTTCTATCTGAAATCTTTTTACTGTTTATCAATTCTTTTTTACCAATAAAATAAACCCTTGTTTTTCCATATAAAAATGATTTTTTATTTTTCCAGATTTGAGAAAAATTATAATTAGGCACAAAGGTTAAAAAATCTACTCTTACAGGTTCATAACCTAATTGAATAATATTATCTTTTTTGATGAAATCCTCCCTTTTTAATTTTAAGGAACCGAATCCAAAGTCTTTAAGCGCTTTTAATATTTTTTCAGCATTTTTTAATGAAGGTTCCACCAAAATATCAATATCTTTTGTATATCTTGGATATCCGTATAAGGCTACCGCATAAGCGCCTACTATGCAATACCTGACTCTATGTTTGTTTAATAATTTTAATAACTCTTCGTAATCTTTTTCTACTTTCATTTAGACCTTTTAATTTGAAATATTGTTCTCTACATATCTGAATATCGGTAAGTTTTTGTTCTGGTGTAAGTTTCTTATTTATTTCTTTTTTAAATTTTTCAGCCGATACAAATGAATTGGATTTATGAATAAAATTTTCCATCTTTATATTTTAACATAAAAAACGTTAAGTATTTCAGAATCTGATTTTTTGACAGTTAAAATTTTTCCCCTTATAATATTTACTAACTTAAAAATGGGGGATTAAATGAAACAAAAGAAAACTGCTTTACCAAAAATTGAAAATATAGAAAAAAAATACTTTCTTATAGATGCAAAAAACAAGATTCTTGGAAGACTTGCATCAAATGCAGCAATTATTCTTATGGGCAAGCATAAACCATTATGGACGCCTTTTTTGGATACAGGGGATTTTGTAATTGTTATTAATGCGGAAAAGGTAAGACTTACAGGGAAAAAACTTGTAGAAAAAACTTATTACAGGCATTCCAAGTACCCGGGAGGATTAAAAAAGGAAACGGCTTTTTCTCTCATGCAGAAAAGTCCTGAAACTGTGATACTTCATGCAATTAAAGGTATGCTTCCCAAAAGCAAGCTTGGCAGCAAAATGATTAAGAAGTTAAAAGTATATAAAGGGCCGGAACATCTGCACCAGGCACAAAAACCGGTTCCACTGGAGTTTTAAAACATGGCAAAAATTTACATTATAGACGTTACAAACAGGGATGGGGTTCAGACAGCGCGTCTCGGACTGGCAAAGATTGAGAAGACGATGATAAATTTCTATCTTAACCAGATGGGGATTTTTCAGAGTGAGTTTGGGTTTCCCATTACAAAGCATGAAATAAACTATCTTAAAGCAAATCTTCAGCTTGCTAAAAAAAAGGCTTTATTCCCTATAAAGCTTTCCGGATGGATGAGGGCTCTTAAAGAAGACGTAACTGCTGCGTTTAATAACGTCCATGACCTTGAATACATAAATCTTTCTATTTCTACGTCGGACCAGATGATTGACGGAAAATTTCTCGGTAAAAAAAGTTTTGACGACATAATCAGGGAAATGACCACTGCTGTTCAGGAAGCAAAATCGTGCGGGGCAAAAGGAATAGGCGTAAATGCAGAGGATGCTTCCAGGACAGACATAAAAAAACTTATTGATTTCTCATTAGCAGCAAAAGATCAAGGGGCAGAAAGAATCAGATATTGTGATACGCTTGGCTGTGACAGTCCTTTTTCAATATATGAAAGGATTTATAAGATTGCTGAAAAAATCAAGATGCCGGTAGAACTTCATTGTCATAATGACCTTGGCATGGCTGTTGCATGTTCTATTGCAGGAGCAAAAGCGGCAAATGATGCCGGTGTAGATGCTTACATTAATACTACAATAAATGGAATGGGGGAAAGGGCAGGAAATGCTGACCTTGTTGCCGTAATACTTGCGGCTAAATATAGCCAGGTATTAAATGGAAACTATAAACTTGACAGCAGGATAGACCTTTCTATGGCATGGAAGATTGCTCATTACGCTTCTTATGCTTTCAAGGTTCCTATACCGATTAACCAGATAGGTGTTGGAGCAAATGCTTTTGCACATTCTTCCGGGATACACGTTGATGGCGCACTAAAGGACAGGCGAAATTATGAATTATATGATTATGAAGAACTTGGAAGAGGTGAACCCGAAATCATTGAAACAGGAAGAATGATATTACTCGGTGAATATAGTGGAATAAAAGGATTAAGAAATATTTATGGCAAGCTTGAGATTGAATTTAAAAATGATGAAGAGGCAAGAAAAGTTCTTGAACTTGCCCGTTATGCGAACGTTCATAAACAAAAACCTGTTACAGAAGATGAATTGCGGTTTATTGCCCAATATCCTGAAGAATGCAGACTTTTGATGACAGTAACACCTTAAATACTCAAGTAGAACGTTGTTTGAAATAAGTTTGGATTGTCTTTGAGGCTTTGTTTGAAAGAACGTTTTTACAAAGATGAGAAGAGCAATCCAGAACTTGTTTCCTACTTCAGCCGAGTCCATTATTAACACTGTTTTAGTGAATATTTACGTAACACCTTAAATTTATTTTGTGTCGCAATAACCTATAACTTATTATGGGACAGACAATAGCGGAAAAAATCCTTTCAAATCATTCCGGTAAAAATGTGGAAGTTGGTGATATCTGTATTGCGGATATAGATTTTGCAATGGCACAGGATGGAACGGCACCACTTGTGATAGAGGCATTTAAAAACATCGGGGCAAAACAGGTTTTTGAGTGTGAAAAGTCATGTTTTGTTTTTGACCACAGTGCGCCAAGTCCTAACATGGGGGTTTCCTCACTTCATAAACTAATGAGGGATTTTATTGTCAGGCATAAAATACAGAAAATGGAGATTGGCGAAGGGATATGCCATGTTCTTATTCCCGAAAAAGGTTTTTTAAGACCCGGAAATCTTGTTGTTGGTGCTGATAGCCATACCCCGACTTATGGTGCGCTAAACCTGATGGCATGTGGAATGGGTTCTACGGACCTTGCCATAGCATTGATGACAGGGAAGCAGTGGTTTAAGGTTCCCAAAACGACAAAGGTAACGTTTGAGGGAAATCTTCCCCGGGGCGTATTTGCAAAAGACCTTGGTCTGTTAATGGTAAAAAAGCTTACCGCTTCAGGTGCAATATATCATTCCCTTGAGATTAAAGGAAACACAGTAAGTTATCTTTCAATGGATGGAAGGTTTACCATTGCAAATCTTGTTACAGAAGTTGGTGGAAAAACCTGTTGTATGGAATATGATAAAAAAGTGGAGGAATATCTTAAATCTTTTTGTGAACCTGCATCTTTAAATCCTGTTTTTCCTGACAGGGATGCAAAATATGAAAAAGAAGTCCTGCTCAACATTGAAAATCTTCAGCCACTTGTTGCAAAACCTCATGCTGTGGATAACGTAACTGAAGCAAAAAACCTTAAAGACACAAAAATCAACCAGGCATTTATTGGAACGTGTACAAATGGACGGATTGAAGACCTTGAGGTTGCCGGTAATATATTAAAGGGTAAAAAAGTCAATCCGGGTATCAGGGTGATTGTGACTCCTGGTTCAAGAAAGATTTTTCTGGAAGCTCTTGAAAAAGGTCTTATCAAAATATTTCTTGAAAGTGGATGCTGTATTACAAATCCGGGTTGCGGCCCTTGCGTTGGAACACACCAGGGTATTCCCTCTGACAATGAAGTTGTTCTTTCTACAGCAAACAGAAATTTTAAAGGGAGAATGGGTAATCCCAATGCATTTATCTATCTTGCTTCTCCTGCGACCGTTGCCGCCAGCGCAATAACCGGGGAGATAACAGACCCAAGAGAATTTTTGTAAATGGACATACTGAAAAATTCAATATCGGGTATAAAAAATCTTTATCTTAAAAAAGAAATATCCCCTGTTGAAGTTTTGGAGCAGGTTAGAACTGCAATATTACAGAAAGACAGGGAAATACATTCCTATCTTCATCTGAATGAAAAAGCATTTGAAGATGCAAGGCAATCAGAAAAAAGATATAAAGATGGTAATGCACGGGAACTTGAAGGAATACCCCTCGCAATAAAAGATAATATCTGCACAACGGAGCAGCCGACAACCTGCGCATCAAAAATCCTGCAAAACTATGTTTCACCATATAATGCCACGGTAATAAATAAACTCCGGGAAAGCGGAGCTGTAATTATCGGTAAAACCAACATGGATGAGTTTGCCTTTGGTTCTTCAACTGAAAACTCTGCTTTTGGTCCCACCAAAAACCCTTTTAACCTTTCCTGTGTTCCAGGCGGTTCAAGCGGGGGTTCTGCTGCGGCTGTGGCGGCAGAGCTTGCTTTTGGAGCTCTTGGCTCAGATACAGGCGGTTCAATAAGGCAGCCTGCGTGTTTTTGTGGTGTTGCAGGTTTAAAACCAACATACGGGAGAGTGTCCCGGTATGGTCTTGTAGCATTTGGCTCCTCTTTGGACCAGATAGGACCAATAACAAAAGACGTCCGGGATTCTGCAATTCTTTTGAAGATAATTGCAGGCAAAGACAAAAAAGATTCAACCTCTATGGACGTTCCTGTGCCTGACTATGAAAAAGAAATTGAAAAGGAACTAAAGCCATCAGAATTGAAAATAGGAATTCCAAAGGAATATTTTGTTGAAGGCATAGATAAGCAAATAAATGACAGGGTTAACACTATAATTAAAAAATTGGAAGGGGCAGGATTTATTTTGGAGCAAATCAGTCTTCCCCATACTGAATATGGAATTGCTACGTATTATATTATCGCTACTGCTGAAGCCAGTACAAATCTTTCAAGATTTGATGGTATAAAATACGGATATAGAACTAAAAATTATTCCAATATAAATGAAATATATTTCAGGACAAGAGGTGAAGGTTTTGGTTTTGAAGTAAAAAGAAGAATTGTTCTTGGAACTTTTGTCCTTTCTTCAGGGTATTATGATGCCTACTATATAAAAGCACAGAAAGTAAGAACGCTTATAAAAGAAGATTTTAAAAAAGCCTTTGAGAGGGTTGACGTTATTATTACTCCTACAACTGCTGAATTACCATTTAAAATTGGAGAAAAAATTTCTGACCCTTTAAGGATGTATCTTTCCGACATATTTACTGTAAATGCAAACCTCTCCGGTGTGCCGGCAATCAACGTTCCTGCTGGATTTTCTGAAGAAAATCTTCCCATAGGGATTCAGGTTTTTGCCCAGCCTTTTATGGAGGAAAAGATTTTACAGGTTGCACATTATATTGAACAAAATCTAATATGAAAAAAATATCCGCAGAAAAAATACTTTCTATAGAGGATACAAAAGGTTTCCTTGAAAAAGTAAAAAAATTAAACGTTCTTGTCGTTGGTGACCTTATTCTTGATAAATTTATCTGGGGCAGCGTCCGGAGAATTTCTCCTGAAGCGCCTGTTCCAATAGTTGAAGTCCGGAAAGAAACTGTTCTTGCAGGAGGAGCAGGCAACGTGTGTCTGAACATAGTGGACCTTGGTGCGGACGTGTCTCTTTGCGGGAAAATAGGTGATGATATAAATGGTCAGATTTTTGTAGATATATTAAACAAAAGGAATATAAATCATTCACTCATTACAGAAAACAACTACGCCACCATAACAAAAACACGGATTATAGCCGGTTCCCAGCAGCTTGTAAGAATTGACCATGAACAGATTAAAAATCTTATTTCTTCTGAGTTGGAAAAAATAAAACCATTTTTTAAAGAAGCCATTAGAAGAAGCAATGCCGTTCTTATTTCCGATTATGGCAAAGGTATGATTACACCATCTCTTATCCAATTTATTTCCAGAGAGGCAAAAGGCAGGATTCTTACTGTTGACCCAAAGATTAATCACTTTTCATACTACAAAAAGGTTACATGTCTTACCCCCAACCAGTATGAGGCAAGTGCCGGAATACGTCTGCCGGAGCCGCAAAATCAGGAAAGTATCAACAGACTTGGCATTAAAATCAGACAAAAACTTAAATGCAGGAACCTTATTATCACCCAGGGAAAGGATGGTATGACCATTTTTACAGAAACCGGTGAAATTTATCAACTCCCTGCCATAAGCAAGGAGGTCTATGACGTTACCGGTGCAGGAGATACCGTGATATCAGTTTTAACGCTTGCTTTGGCAAATGGATTTGATATATTAAAGGCAGGTCTGATTTCAAATTTTTCAGCGGCAATAGTCGTGCAAAAAATAGGAACCGCCACTATTATGCCGGTGGAGCTTGAAAATATTGTAAGGGAAAACATCAGGGAAATTTCTATAACAAAGTACTAAAAAAATAAAATATTTTTTGACAGGTATTGGATTATTCTTTGAACTATGAAAATAATAGGTGTTATACCGGCAAGATACGGGTCAGAAAGATTTCCGGGGAAGGTTCTGCAGAAAATAGGGAAACAGACTGTTCTGGATGTTTGTTATAATAATGTCAGGAAAAGCAAGGTTCTTGACAGGATTATTATTGCAACCGACAGTGAAAAAATTTTAAAAGAGGCAAAAAGAATAGGTGCTGAGGCAGTCTTAACGTCTTCAGAATGCAGGTCAGGAAGCGACAGGATTTACGAGGTATCACAGAAAATAGATGGAGACATTTTTGTAAACATCCAGGCGGATGAGCCGTTTATGCCCCGGTCTGCGATTGAAAAGCCCGTATCTTTCATTATTGCTGATAAAAGCATGTTATGTGCAACGTCTGCAACAGAGATAAGAAAAATAGAAGAGGTATATAATCCAAACATCACAAAGGTTGTTTTTGACAGGAATGGATTTGCCCTGTATTTTTCAGCAAGTCCTATTCCATATCCACGGCAGTATCCATCAATTGAGAACGGATTTGAAAACCATGTCCCATTCTATAAGCATATAGGGGTATATGTTTTTAGAAAGAAATTTCTTGGGATATTTTCAGATTTACCTGTTTCCTTTATGGAAAAGATTGAAAAACTTGAACAATTGAGAATTTTGGAAAATGGGTATAAAATAAAGGTGGCGGTCATAGAAGAAGATTCTATCTCAATAGATACGGCGGAAGATCTTAAAAAAGTAAATTCATGAAAATTGTAGATAAACAGATATTCATAGATGAACTTAAAAAAATTGCAGAACATGGTTTTGGTAATCTGATTAAAGCAGTGGTTGACACAGAAAAAAACATTATTGCCATAGATGGTGAATTACATTCAGATGAAGAAGCCTTATTACTTGAAAACGGTTCAAAGCAGCAGGACCTGTGGGGGATTAATCTGTATCCGGACATTGAAGGAGAAGATTGGATTGAATTTGATTCATTGATAAATATCAGACCTTTGCAAAAAAACAAAAGCAGGGGGATTGATAATATAGAAATTAAAAAAAAGATTATCGGGATTGTAAACAGTCTCGTAAAAAAATGAAATACCAGCATAAGGAAATGGCTGAGGGTAAATGGTTTTATTTTACGTTTTTTGAACAGATGGCGCATATTGGAAGTGAGGTTGAGAGAGCAATAATCTGGAAAAATAAAATCAAAGAATATAGTCTAAAGGCGATTGACAGGGCGCTGGAGCTGTTAGACCTTACGATACGGGATTCCAAAAATATAAAGAGATTAAAAGAATTGGTCCGGCTTAGAGAGGTAATGGTGGATTATTTTTATTTTGATAATCAGTTTGGTTCTTCGGATAAACTCTGGAGAAATTATTTTTTTGCTTTTGTTTACGTTGCAAGACTTACAAAATAAATATCAGGGAATTTTAAAATGTCCAAATTTATTTTTATCACCGGCGGTGTAGTATCATCACTTGGAAAAGGCATTGCTTCTGCTTCTATTGGCGCCTTGATGGAAAGCCATGGCTATAAAATAACCATTTTAAAATTAGATCCTTATATAAACGTGGACCCCGGGACAATGAGTCCTTTTCAGCATGGTGAGGTTTATGTTACAGAAGACGGGACAGAAACAGACCTTGACCTTGGCCATTATGAAAGATTTACGAATACAAAGACGACAAAATCAAATAATACTACAAGTGGTCAGATATATAATTCAGTTATACAGAAAGAAAGAGAAGGCAAATATCTCGGAAAAACAATACAGGTTGTTCCTCATATAACAGATGAAATCAAATCAAAAATCACAGATTTATCAAAAGACGTTGACATTGTTATTTGCGAAATTGGTGGAACCGTTGGAGACATAGAAAGTCTGCCATTTTTGGAATCTATCAGGCAGCTGCATCTTCAGCACAATACGAAAGACACCCTGTTTATCCATCTTACCCTCGTTCCTTACATCAAGGCTGCGGAGGAAACAAAAACAAAACCAACGCAACATTCAGTTGCAAGTTTAAGACAGATTGGTATTCTGCCCCGGATTCTTTTATGCAGGACGGAAAAACCTCTTTCAGATGACATAAAAGAAAAAATAGCGCTCTTCTGCAACATAAAAAAAGAGGCGGTTATAGAGGCTATAGATACGGACCTTATATATGAAATACCTCTTATATTCCATAAACAGGGTCTTGATAAGATAATTCTTGAATTTCTTGACATGAAAATAAAAACAAATCCGGGACTTTCAAGATGGGGGAATATCGTAAAAATATTAAGAACGACAGAAAAAGATGTTAAAATTGGAGTTGTTGGAAAATACATTAAACTCCAGGATTCCTATAAGTCCATATATGAGGCATTAACACATGGCGGGATTGCAAATAAATGCCGGGTAAAATTTATCAAGATTGATTCTGAAACAATAGAAAAAGAAGGACCTGAAAAATTATTGAAAGACGTTAATGGTGTAATTGTTCCCGGTGGATTTGGAATACGCGGGGTAGAGGGTATGATAGAGACTATAAGATATTGCAGGGAGAAACAGATACCGTTTCTCGGGATTTGCCTTGGTCTGCAATGTACAATAATTGAATTTGCCCGGCATGTATGCGGGCTGGAGAAAGCCCATAGTACGGAATTCCAGCCTGAATGTCCCCAGCCTGTCGTATGTCTTCTGGATGAACAGAAGATGATGACAAAGTTGGGGGGAACAATGAGGCTTGGCTCATATCCGTGTAAAATAGCAAAGGGGACTTTTTCATTCAAGGCCTATGGGAAAGAATTAATTCATGAAAGACACAGACATAGATGGGAATTTAACGTTGCCTACTTTGAAGAACTTGAAAAAAAAGGTATGGTCTTTGCAGGTCTTTCTCCTGACAGGAAACTTGTTGAGATTGTTGAACTTAAAAACCATCCATTTTTTGTTGCCACTCAATTTCATCCTGAATTCAAGTCAAAACCTTTTGCATCCGCGCCGCTGTTTTCCTATTTTATTAAAGCCTGCCTGAATAACCGTTAATTTGTAAATACTCAAGTAGAACGGTATTTGAAATAAGTTGAGAAGAGCAATCCAGAACTTATTTCCTACTTCAGCTCAGTCCATTATACCTGAATTTTATTTCCTTTTACCATGGCCGAAATGATGTGATGGTCTATTTCTATGCGGGGAATAATTTCTTTTATTGAAATTATCAGATGGCTGGTTCAGATTAGATGGAAAATCAGGTAATTTTAGAATAGACAGATAAAGTTTGGTTAATCTTTCTATATCTTTAACCTTGCCTCTTTGGTCCGGCAAAGCAAAAGAAATAGCTTTACCACCCATACCGGCCCTGCCGGTTCTTCCAATACGATGAACATAATCTTCCGGATTTTCAGGAAGGTCAAAATTAATAACCAATTCTATGCCTTTCACATCTATACCACGTGAAGCAATATCAGTTGCCACTAAAACCTTATATCTGCCAAGTTTAAATCCTTCTAATGCTGCTTTCCTTTGGGAAAGTGTTCTATTAGAATGTATTTCTGCTGCAGAAATTTCAATATTGCGTAAATCGCTGCAAATTTTTCTTACACTGAATTTTGTTCTTGCAAAAATTAAAATGCTTCCCTTGTAATCTAAAAGCAACTTTCTCAGGAGTAAAAATTTCTGGTCTTTTTTAACAATAAACAACTCATGTTCAATGTTTTCAGCAGTAGTTCCGGATTTTGCTATTTCCACCCTGACAGGAAGTTTCATGTGATTAACGGCAATTTTTACGATGCCATCCGGCATTGTTGCTGAAAACAACATGGTTTGTCTGTTTTTGGGTACTGCTTTAAGTATTTTATTTATCTGTGGAGCAAAACCCATATCAAACATTCTATCAGCTTCATCTAAAACTAAAATTGTAATGTCATATAATCTTAAAGTTTTTTGTTCAAGATGGTCAAGAATTCTTCCCGGGGTGCCAATAATAACGTGAGGATTACCCCGGATTGTTTTTATTTGATGTCCAATAGGGGCTCCGCCTATTAATACTGCTGTTTTTATACCGAATCCCTGCCCTATTTTTTGTATGGATTCATTTATTTGTAAGGCTAATTCACGGGTTGGTAATATAATCAGTCCTCTTTCTTTTCCTGTCTTTAAAATCTGCTGAATTAAGGGAATACCGAAAGCCAGAGTTTTACCTGTGCCTGTTTGGGCTATACCGATAATATCCTTGCCTTCAATAGCTTCGGGAATTGCTTTGTATTGTATTGAAGTCGGAGTTTTAAATCCTAATCTTAAAATCACATCAAGAATTTTGGGGGCTATTCCAAGATTACCAAAAGTTACTACGTTCTCATTTATCAGGAATTTATTTATTTGTTTTTCCATCATAAAAAGGAAATAAGTTCTGGATTGCTCTTCTCATCTTTGTAAAAACGTTCTTTCAAACAAAGCCTCAAAGACAATCCAAACTTATTTCAAACACCGTTCTACTTGAGTATTTACTTTTACTATACCTCAAAATAATAACAATGTCAATGAATTTCTGTTATAATATCTGAAATAATTCAATGTTCACATATATAAACGGACAATATAGAAAAAAACACTGGTATAATTTTTATGAAAACAATTGCAATCGTAGAGGATGAACAGGATATTGCTGAGCTTATTTTAATAAATCTTCAAAAATCAGGATTTAAGGCATTTATGTTTTCTGATGGGTCGGCTTTATTTTCTTTTCTTTCAAAAAAGCAAATTCCTGACCTTATACTGCTGGATATAATGTTGCCGGACATGGATGGATTGGAAATATGCCGTTTGTTGAAAAAAGACCATGATTTTTCCTCTATTCCTGTAATCTTTCTTACGGCTAAAGGTGAAGAAGTTGATAAGGTTGTCGGGCTTGAATTGGGCGCTGATGATTATATTACAAAGCCATTTTCCCCGAAAGAGCTTGTAGCACGGGTAAAAGCCGTTCTGAGAAGAAGAAATATAACTGAGGATTCCGGGGGGAGAAAAATTGTTATAAAAAACGTTGTTATAGACCCTGAAAAATATGAGGTTCTTATAGAAAACAAAAAAATAGAACTTACACTTACGGAATTTAATATCCTTCATCTTTTGGCTTCAGGGAAAGGGCGTACGTTTACAAGGGAGCAGATTCTTGAAAACCTGTGGAAGGGTGAAAAAGCAGTAATAGACAGGACTATAGATGTTCACATAAAACATTTAAGAGAAAAAATGGGGAAAAATGCACGTATGATAAAAAATATCCGTGGAATTGGATACAGGTTAGAGTGAAATTTATGAAAAAACCCTTATTTTTCAGAAGCATAATAATATATTTTCTTATACTTTTTATTCTTTTATTATTTCTTACCCCTGTTATACAAAAATCAATTGCCGTATTTATCTTTCTGTTTCTTTTTTTATCAATTATTTTCTTTGTGATTGTTTTTCATTCATTCTCAAAAACCCTTCATGAGATAGAGGATTCATTAAAAAAATCAGGAAGCGGCAGATTTGATACAAGAATTTATCTGAAGCCTGGTAATGAATTGGAATTTCTTGCACAATCTTTTAATCAGCTGGGGCAGGCTCTGGAGGAAAAATTCATCCGGCTGGCTGGTAAAATGGAAGACGTTGAAAATATTATATCTTCACTGGAAGAGGGATTTTTAATGGTTGATGAAAAAGATACCATCGTTATTTCAAATGACCGGTTTAAAAAAATAATAAACAACTCTGCTGTGGAAAATAAAAAATACTGGGAGGTTTTGAGGGACGTTTTTTTTGATGATTTGATAAAAAACATACGGTTTGGAAAAGAAACAAAAGATGGAGAAATCCATATTGGTGAAAAAATCTTCACGTGCAAGGGCATATTTCTTTCTTCAAGTAGAACTGTGGCAATAATTTTTTATGACGTTACAGAAAGAAAAAATTTTGAAAAGATTAAAAGGGACCTTGTTGCCAATGTTTCTCATGAACTCAAGACCCCACTGACTGCAATAAAGGGATACGTGGAAACCATGGAAGAGGAAGTCGGTGAAGAACAGAAAAAATTTATACAGATAATAAAAAAACATCTTGAAAGACTTACAAATATTGTTAATGACCTGCTTGTTCTTTCTGAGATTGAATCTGCTGAAGGAGTTAAAGAAAAAGAGGCGGTTGACGTTAAAAATCTTATTATGGGCATTATCCCGATATTTGAAAAAACCATTAATGAAAAACATCTTTTTTTCAGGGTTCAGGCAGAAGAAGACCTTACCCCTGTAATGGTTGACAGATTTAAGATTGAACAGGTTTTCATAAATCTTATAGATAATGCCATCAAATATACGGATACCGGCGGCATAACAATCAGTCTGCATAAAGAAAAAAGAAATCTTATCGTAACAGTTGAGGATACCGGAATAGGAATATCCATGGAACATTTAGAGAGAATATTTGAAAGGTTTTATGTGGTTGACAGGGCAAGGTCACGAAAATATGGAGGGACAGGCCTGGGCCTTTCAATTGTAAAACACGTCATTCTTCTGCATAACGGGGACGTACAGGTGGAAAGTCAGACGGGCAGAGGGACAAAATTCACTATTATTCTTCCTGCATAAGAAAAATATGTGATATAATTTAAACTGAGGATACTGAAATTTCAGGTTCTGTCAAATAAGAAATGAAACAAATATACCTGATAGCGAATTGCACAGTCACAGGAACAAAACAAGAAGAAAAGCGTCAGCGTTCGTGCAATCAGACTTTAGTCTCTTTGCAAAAACATGTTTGAACTCGCTGGCCGCAGTAGTATGCGGACAGGAGTGAGTTGTTTTTGGCACGATTTCTTTGTAGTTTTGTCTGTGACGGAGCACCTGAGCGGACAGGTATATTTATTTCATTTTTGACAGAACCAAA
>JAMDAS010000023.1 GCA_023484085.1 Candidatus Omnitrophota bacterium | reverse complement strand
TTGCAAAAATAAGATATATGTCTGCCGGAACGATAAAAATGCCTGTGGTTATCCGTGCACCTGTTGGAGCGACGCAGAGAGGAGCACAGCATGCCCAACCCTTGCTGATATTTCTGCACCCCACCCACCTGTATAAGTATCCTCATGAACAATAACAAGATGGTTTGTTTTTTTGATTGAATTGTATAATGTTTCATAATCAAATGGAATGAGGGTTCTCGGGTCTATCAGCTCCACGCTTATACCTTCTTTTTCCAGTTCTTCTGCTGCCCGTATTGATTCATACACCATTCTTAACGTTGCAAGAATGGTTATATCTTTACCTTCTTTTATAATTTTTGCCCTTCCAAAAGGAATAATACATTCTTCATCAGGAATATCAGAAGTAGCATCTATACTCCCTGCGACTTTTCTTATTCCTTTTGCCCCGTAAAGTTTTTTATGCTCAAAAAACATTACAGGGTTATCATCCCTTATGGCCGTTTTTAACAAACCCTTTGCATCATATGCATTTGAAGGACAGGCAATTTTTATTCCCGGGCAGTGAAAAAAATACGATTCTACGGATTGGGCATGCTGTGCTCCTCTCTGCGTCGCTCCAACAGGTGCACGGATAACCACAGGCATTTTTATCGTTCCGGCAGACATATATCTTATTTTTGCCATTTCATTGATTATCTGGTCAGCAGCACAGAAAAGAAAATCAGAATACTGGAAATCCACAACCGGTCTCATACCCATGATAGCCGCACCAATGGCAATTCCCATGTATCCTGCTTCAGATATGGGCGTATCAAGAATTCTTTTATGACCAAACTCATCAGATAGTCCCAACGTAACTGTGAAAGCCCCCCCAAATCCTTTTGGTATCCCAATATCCTCTCCAATGCAAAAAACCCTTTCATCCCTTTGCATTTCCTCTCTTATTGCTTCTCTTAATGCTTCCGCGTAAGTCAGTCTCTCATTTGTTTTTTTTTCAATACCAGCACCCAGTCCTGATAGATTGGCAATCGTGCCCAGCCAGACCCACCTTCTGTCAGTAAAGGTAATTCCCATTTACCATCAGCGCCTGGTTTTACCGGACCAATATGTATTTCTTCTCCGGTTACAGGATTGAATAAAAATGCATTATAGGCAGTATCTTTTTCAATCCCCTTTATTTTGAATGTATTGTAAAATAAAGGCAGGTAGATGATACGCACTTTACCCGGGATTCCAGCTACGTACGGATAGTAATATTTTAACTTATTTTCCTCTGACACTTCTACTTCTATCCAGTCAGGACGTGTCTGAAATAAATGCCAGTCATATCTCTCAAGAAGTTTTTTTGCGAAACCCAACTGCTTTGAGCCCGGCAACTGTTCTGCCTCTTCCCATGATGTATTCCCCCAACTCATCCCATGTGAAGAAGAACCGAAAGGTTTCTCTTTTCTGTTAATCTGCCATATACCATTTGCACCATAGGTATGTCCTGCAGCGCCATTTAACATACATGACCAAAACGTCAGCCGTTGAATCTGTTCTCTGCATTGGCCCCCTATTCCCTCATAAACGGTTTCACCATCTATTACAGGCATTTTGGGTTCTGCATTATAGGATTGCCGGACTCTATAAACTGTATTCTTAATAGAATCATCGCTATGTCCTGTTTGCAGCATGTCAAAATCCAGAACCTCTGAAAAATCTTCAACCTCTCTTGTATAACTCCCTGGATGGACTGTTACCGGATTATGATATGGGTCTGTTTCCCGTATATACCTGGATATTTCTTGCCATCCCTTTCTTTGAAAGTCCCTGTCTTTTTCTCCTGTTTTTGAAAGATAATATGGCATATCGTATTCACCCGCCGCACACCATACAACAGGAAGAGCACCATACCTTGCAATTAAATTCCTCCAGTGTTTTTTCATCTTTTCTATTCCCATCCATGGCAGAAAATATCCCCAGCAGCCCACTATACAGGGAATAAGTCCTGAGTGGACAAGGTGAAATAATTTTAAATCCGCCAGTGCAAAATAACCGGGGTTTATTGTTGAAAAATCCTTTGTCCATGGATACCCTGCCTCATTTTCGCCTCTTTCATCAAACCAGTCCATGTCCGGATATAACCCTGCTACGATTTGTATGACTGAAAATCCTTTTTGAACCCTATCCTGTGTTAATTCTTTAAATTCCATTGGCCATTGTAACCGTTTGCAAAACCCCATCCACCATGTATCAGCAAGCCAGAAAAATGGTGTGCCATCAGAATGTTCTAAATAACGTTTATTTTGGGATATTCTTAAACGTCCATGCGTATAAAGTGGATTTTGACCTTGATAGGGAATAATTTTTATTTCCCCCTTTTGATTGTGAAGGTCCGTATCTGTGGCATCAGAACAGACAGTCTGCCATTTATAAATACCCTCATAGGAAGCAGCAAATCGGACACCAAACTCATTTTCCCCTTTCCAGAAAGCAGGGACTTTTGTTTCTTTTTTGTCGGAAGACATAAAAATCACGTCCACATCCACTTCATTAAAAATGTCTTTATACTTCCTACCTGTCGTTAATGAAAATTCTATTGGTACGTTTTTTTGTACATACAACATTTTTCTCCCCTTTTTGAATTTTTAATAAAATTGTTCTTCCGCTTATACCCATAAATCCCTTAATGTGTCCTCTGGCTCCGGAAAGGGACTGTTTTCCGTAAATTCAATCGCCTCTTCTATTTTCTTTTTTACTTCTTCATCTATTTTTTTAAAATCATCATCGCCCAAAATTTTCATTTCTTTTAATTTATTCTGTGCAATTAATACAGGGTCTTTTGTCATCCAGAGCTTTTCCTCCTCCTTATCCCTGTATGCATTTGAATCACCTCTTGAATGTCCGGTTCTTCTATACGTTTTGCATTCAATAAATGTTGGACCTTCCCCTTTTTTAGCTCTTTCAACTGCCTTTTTTGCAACGGTATAGACCTCTATAAAATCATTACCATCAACAATTTCTGCCGATATTCCATAGGAGCAGATACGGTCAATAACGTTTTTTACTTTCATTATTTTTGTTATGTGTGTTGAAGCGCCATAAAGATTGTTTTCACAAACGTAGATCACAGGAAGATTCCATATAGAAGCCATGTTTAAAGATTCATGCCATACACCTTCATTTGTGGCTCCATCCCCAAAAAAGCTTACCGCCACGTTATTTTTTTTCTGGAAAGTAAATGCAAGAGCGCAGCCTGTAGCAACAGGTATTCCTCCTCCAACTATTGCTATGGCAGGTACCATTCCTGCTGATATGTCCCCCAAATGCATTGAACCGCCTTTTCCTTTACAACAACCGGTAATCCTGCCAAAAAATTCAGCCATACATGATTTTATTGACACGCCTTTTGCGAGGGCGTGCCCATCTGCCCTGTGTGTTGAGGTTATAACGTCCTCTTTTTTTAGGTTGGCACAAATACCGGCCGCTATTGCCTCCTGCCCCTGGTAAAGATGAACAGTCCCGGGCAGTTTCCCCTCAAGAAACATAAAATAAACAGTATCTTCAAACTGTCGTATTTCAACCATTTTTCTGTACATCTCTATTAAGATTTTCCTGTCTGTTTCCATTTTTTGTTTTTACATATCCATTTTCTTGGGATGAAATTTTGGAGCAACCCTCAGCCATGGGGATTTTGGTCTTTCAATATATCCCCACTTTTCAATTGCTCTTTTCAATTCTTTGTTTTCAGGTTCCCGGGCATAATCAATAATTGTCTTTTCCGGGTCCATTGCCGCAGTAATTGCCTGATGCCAGGCTTTTGCCCCTGCAGTATAGCCATCAGGATGTCCAAGCATTCCTCCTCCTGCAGGTATAATAATGTCACGCCCATATTCGCCTATAAGAACAGGCGTAAGCCCGGGATAAACACCTGCACATGGCATTGGCCATATCGGTTTTATATGTTCAAGAGGAGCAAGCTGCATGTGACTTGTTCTTATTCCTTCTTCAAGGCTTACCATTGGAATTGAAGACCACATCGTCGGTGTTAACATCATGTCAGCCCCGCAAATCCGGCAAAGTTTTGCAAAAACAGGCCAGGCAATGCTTTTCATTCCTGAAATCATATGAGAAGCATGCAGCATTATAGGAACGTTAATGTTTGGGTCCTCTGCTAATTTTCTTAAGCTGCCTAATCCTGCTGAATATGCAACAAGAAGGCCGTTTGCCCCGTTTTCAACTGCCTTATATGCCCTTTCAATGATTTTATCCGGTTCGTGCGTTATGGAAAGAAGGTATATAACCTTTTTCCCTGTTTTCTGTTCCGCCTTTTTGAGGACTTCTTTTACCGCCTTGAGCCGGTCAATATAATTGTTATTGCTTACATCAGATGTCATCTCATCATCTTTTATGAGGTCAACACCACCCATTGCAGTCTGGTAACACTGGTTTGCCACCTGCTCCGGAGTCATACCCATTTTGGGCTTTATGATATGAAGCGAGAGAGGTCTTTCAGAAACGTTTAAAATCTTTCTTATCCCGGGAACGCCAAATTTTGGGCCTTTAAAACATTTCAAAAGATTCTTTGGTAAAAAAACGTCCAGCAGCCGTATTTTAGGACTGTAGGCAAAACAGTTTCCTGCAATGGCAAGAAGCATCATGGGAATGTTATCTCCCCATGCTTCAACAGGAAAAGCCAGCTGGACTACCGCCTGTTTTCTATCCGGTTCATCTGTCGGAATTTCAAAATAGCCTACAAGTCTGCTTGAAAAAATTTCCCTCATTTCTTTTGTATCTTCTTCTATTTTTTCCCATGTTCCCGTAGAACCCTCCAAAGCCATTGCCTGGACAAGGGCAAAATGGTCAATAAAGTCCTCTCCAGGAAGTTTATCATCCATGTAATACGTAGCAACTACGTACCTATCCCTGTCTATACCATCAAACGTCTGGATAAAAATCTCCGGATTATAATATTGCCTGTACATTTCCCCTCCTTGTTATTGTCTTAAATATTTTTCTGCATTTTGCTCTATTTTCCGAATCGTATTTTTGAACTTTGTCCCCTGGTAATGTGCTATAACAAAGTATAAACAATCCAGCAGACATAACTGGGAAACAGCAGTTGATGATACGGCAGCATTTATTCTTCTTTCCCTGAAAGCCGTGAAAAGATTTATATCCGCCAGCCTGGTTAAAGCAGAATCCACGTAGTTTGTAATGCCGACAACGTACATCTTTTTTTGCCGGGCAATCCTGAGAAGATTTATTACAGAGGAACTTCTTCCTGTATGGCTTATCCCTATAATTACGTCTTTCGCTATTGAAGACTCAAGTGCCATGGTTCCCTCGTAAGGGTCTATAATTGCAACTGCATTTATACCCAGGCTTGAAAACCTTATTGTGCCAAATTTTGAAACGTAACCCGACCCGCCAACGCCTATCAAAAACACTCTTTTTGCATTTAAAATCTTTTTTGCGATGGTGGTTATATCCAATGGATTTAGAATCCCTTCTGTTTCTGTAAGTACATGTTTATTCATTTCAAAGACCTTTTTGATAATTTCAGGAGGCTTGTCATTTTCATAAAAATAGTCTGAAACAGGAGCAGAGTTTTTTGATAGAGATGCAGCAAGCCCTATCAGAAAATCCCTGTAGTTTTTATAACCCAGGCGATTACAAAACCTTGAAACACTGGCAATGCTTGTTTTTGCGTTTGATGCTAATTCTGATATGGTAAAGTTTACCACGCCTTCAGGAGAAGACAGAATATAATTTGCTATGTTAACAATCCCCTTATGTTTTTTTGTTGCCGTACTTTTAATTTTGGACAAACAGTCAATTTTCATAAATACATCCCAATGTAAAAAATTTACATATTATAAAATTATAAATGATAATTTTTTCCCTGTCAAGTCAACGCGTTGTGTCACCTGAAATTCTGATATAAGTATTTTGGAAATCTTCA
>JAMDAS010000021.1 GCA_023484085.1 Candidatus Omnitrophota bacterium | reverse complement strand
CCCAACCTTCATAAGAATGACAGTATCAAATTCTTTAAGTATTTTTTTAAGTCCCTTAAGATTTCCCGGTACAGGAAGCACCGCCATTTTTTCCCCACCTTCCAAAAGAGGAAGTCCGCAGGCGCAGGATGCGGCATTAAATGAGGGAATACCAGGGATGGTTTCCACATGGACATCAGGGTATTTATTTTTTAATTCTTTCAGGACATAGATATACGTGCTGTAAATGAAAGGGTCTCCAATCGTTACAAATGCCGTTGTTTTGTTTTTTTGTATTTCTGCCCGGATTTTTTCTGCGGCCCTTGTCCAGTAATCCTTTAATATTTTTTTATCTTTTGTCATGGGGAATGTCAGATGGACAAATTTTTTGTTTTGCAGTCTGAGGGAACTGATTATGGATAAAGCAAAAGATTTTTCCCCATCAGCGCTGGGTACGAAAATGGTATCAACTGTGTCAAGTATATTTTTTGCTTTTATGGTTACAAGACATGGGTCCCCGGGACCGATTCCCACACCGTAAAAATCTATTTTTTTATTATCATCACGCATAATTCAAATCCTTTCATGTTTTTTAAATTTTCAAGGTCCGTTTCTGTTATTTTTTCATTTGGATATGAAATATTTTCAAGCACAAATACTTTTCTGTTATCCATGTGATTTTTAAGAAGTATACCTGCAATTACGTCAGGAGAAAAATCTTTATCCGTAAGGAAAAACACTTTATCGTTTTTTTTAACGTCATCCACAAAATCCATGTTTTCCCCGCCGTGGCAACTTATGAACTTCGCATCTTCCCATGAATCACCAATCTTTGCAAAAGCCATCTGTACGCTGCTGATACCCGGGATAACGACGTATTCATCTTTTTTAAGGGACTTCCTGATAAGGTTTAATATACTATGAAAACCCGGGTCCCCGGAAACAATTACGGCTATGTTTTTGTTTTTACGATTCTCTTTTATAAAATCCATGACATAATCAAATCTATCTTTAATGTAGATTTTTTCCTTGTTCTCAAATCTTTTGTTTTCAAACAATAAAAGATTTCTTTTTGCTCCAACGAGACAGTCGCACTTTTCTACTGCCTCCCGGACGGCAGGTATAACATAATCAGGATTACCAGGTCCAATACCAAGAACGTACACCTTTTTATTTTTCATGATATTCAGAAATCCTTTTGCCATCTATGGAAAGCAATATGCACCCAAGAGACAATGAGTTCCCTGTCCATTCCTTCATTTTTTTTACGATATCCCTTGTGATTATGTCAAAAATATCTTCATACCTGTTCCTTTCAAGAATCTCAATTACTGCCTGGGCTGTTGTCTGTCCTTTAATCTGCTGCAGGATTTCTTCCTTTACTCCATATTTTTCAGCATATCCATAAATGGTTTCTATCCTGTTATCTCCATATTTTATGTTTGTATCAAATTGCCCGGCAGCAATCTTGACGGCTTTTCCGAGGTAGCCCACTAAGATAACGTTGCTTATTTTGGTTTTCACACATTCAGACAGCATAAATCCTGCATGGTCGCCTATTTGAATGACCATGTCCCGGCTTATCTTTAAAACGTTTCTGCAATAATTTTCTCCAACGTATCCAAAAACAAGAAAAGCCCTGTCATAACCTGAAGATTTTAAAACGTTTAGGCACATGGAAAGTGTTTTTTTATATGCCTCAAGTGATTTTGGCTTGACTATTCCTGTTGTCCCGAGAATGGATATGCCTCCTTTTATACCAAGACGCGGGTTAAACGTTTTTTCTGCAATTTTTTCACCCTCAGGTGCGCTGATGATTACTTCAAATCCATTGTTGTTTTCCCGGAACACCTCTATTTCTTTTGCAATCATCCTCCTTGGAACAGGATTAATGGCATAATCACCTATTTTTACAGGCAGACCGGGTTTTGTTGCTATTCCAATGCCAACCCCTCCTTTTATTTCAATACCCGGCTTTTCAGAAAATCCCACCCTTGAATATATTTTTATTCCATCAGTGGCATCTATGTCATCCCCTGCGTCTTTTTTTACGCAGCAGGTGGCAGAGCGGGCTCCTATTTCCTGTTCCAGCACGTTGAGCCGTAAATTTTCCCCGGATGGTGTTTCCACATCAACTGTTTCAATTTTTTTACCTGTTATAAGCATAATTACGGATGCTTTTGACGCTGCCTGTGCACATGTTCCTGTAGTCCAGCCATTCCTTAATCTATTTTCTTCCATTGGGTTGTTTTTAAAATTTTCCTGTAATAAAAAAATGCCACTAACCAGCTTATCAGCATAATACCAATTATACCAATTCCGAGTTTCCCAAAATTCAGGTTTTTTAAAAATACAAAAAAATGTCCGTTTAGATCTAATTCAATTGAAACCACCTGGAGCCATTCTATTGCGCCTATAAATAAAGCAATAAATACACTTGCTCCTGTAATGAATATATTGAAAAAAAGTTTTCTTAGCGCATCACTCATTGCCCAGTCATATACCTTCATCATGGCAAGTCCGTCTAAACTATCCATCATGCTCATACCCGCTGTAAAAAGTAGCGGAAAAATCATTATACTCCATATTGACAGGTGTGATTTTACTGATATTGCGGCTGAAATGCCCAATATAGCAATTTCACTGGCAGTATCAAATCCAAGTCCAAATAAAAAACCCACAGGATACATTTTCCAGCTTTTATCAATCTTTTTATATAAAAGCCCGAAAAATCTGTTCATCAGTCCTCTTTTATTTAATAACTCATCTATTGAATGGTGTTCTATTTTCCCCTGCCTGTAATCTTTTGCGATTTTATAAAGATTTTTAAGAACGATAAGATTTAAAATACCGATAAGTGTCAGAAACAGAGCGGAAACAGTCGTGCCTATCATTCCTCCCATACCTTTTAAAAAATTCATATGGGATGAACTGCTTCTTAAAAATATAATGACAACAGCAGACATTAATAGAACTACTGTTGAATGGCCAAGAGAAAAAGATAAGCCAACCCCCACGGATTTTTTTTCATCCTGTCTGAGTTTTCTTGTTACATTATCTATGGCAGCTATATGGTCTGCATCAAACGCATGTTTTATCCCAAAAAAATATGCAACTGCGCCCAGACCCGACATAATAGGATTGAACCTTGTCAACAGAACAAAAATTATCCAGGCAGACAGATTAAATATACCCAGAAAAAATAATAGAATATATATTCTACTTTTCAGGCTTACAAATTCTTTTTCCATTTTTGTTTAATGCAAGATTTAATAATGCATTAATCGTTGCAGCAGTTGCGCTGCTTCCGCCTTTTTGACTATTATTTGTGATGTATGGAATATTAATGCTTAATAATTTCCCTTTTGCATCTTTTGCCCCGACAAAACCTACGGGAAGTCCTATTACAAGCGCGGGTTTTGTTTTTCCTTCATTTACAAGCCTGCATATCTCCATGAGAGCAGTGGGCGCATTACCAATTGCTACAATGTTTCCATTCATTATTTTCACAGCTTTTCTCATGGAAATTATTGCTTTTGTAACCCCGGATTTTTTTGCTTCTTTTTCAACGTCATTATGCTCAATAAAACACAGGACTTTTCCTCCAAATCCTGAAAGGAGTTTTTTGTTAATGCCTGCCTTTACCATACTTGAGTCCACTATGATGTTTTTACCGCTTTTTATTGCCCTTAAACCGGATTTTACTGCATAAGGATGGAATATTATTTCTTTTGCATAAAGAGGCTCTACCGTCGCATGAATTATTCTTTTGACGATTGCTTTTTCCTGCTCTATCCACCCACCATCTTTTACGTATTCCTCAATTATTTCAAAACTTCTCTTTTCTATTTCTTCAGGATTAAAAATCTGCAATTTTTATAGCCTCCTTTATTTTTTCTATTACTATTCCACTGATTTTTTCATCGCTGCCTATGCTTTCTGTCTGAATAAACTGAATTTCAGGATGTTTTTTCTTTTCTTTTTTGAGTATTTCCGGTATGTCAATTTTTACGTGATTGCCATTAAAAAGAAAAAATGTGGCTAATACTATTTTTTTACATCCTTTTTCCGCCAAAAGGTCCACACTTGTTTCAATATCAGGGGGACACAATTGAAGATAAGCAGGAACAATGGCTGATGGACGTAATAATTTTTTTATTGTTTCTATAAGATGATTTACCATATCCTGCGTTTTTTCCTGTTTGCTCCCATGACACAATATAATAAGTCCCGTATCTTCTAATTTATCTTTTTCCATGGATTCTTTTTCAAATTGTTTTTTATTTTTTCTTATAATGGAAAGTATTTTATCTGTTACGCTTCTTTGATGTATCCATGAGCAATTCTGACATGCCCAGATTCGCTTTCCTGTTTTTTGCGAATAAATGAACTCCCCGCCGCGTGTTTCATTCAGGCAGGGATAAAATGGACAATAGCAAAAAGTACAGTCTTCTAAATTTTTATGGCATGGAAAATATTTACATGCCTTGTTGGCTCTGCTGATCATTTATCGTTCCTCCGTTGTCCTTAAAAATAAAAAACCCACCTTCCGGTGGGCTGCACCCTTTTTTCTTAACCCATATATATTTCCCTGAACTCCGCAGAGAATCCTTTGCAGACAGGTCTTCTGACTCGGGTTTTATCCTCAGGTCAGCCTTCCCGCTTATAAGCAGTGGCTCTTTCCCTTTAATGGTAAGACCTTTGTAACCCTTACAGCGCCGGGAGCGTGACTGATTCGCACAGTCTTCCCTATTAAACTCTTTAAAAGTATCTGCAATCTTTCCTGATTATTATTCTTGGTTATTATACCACATAAATTTTTTTAACATAATCAAATCAAAACTTGATAACAACTTCCAATTGATTTATAATTTCATTGGTAAATACTCAAGTGGAACGGTGTTTGAAATAAGTTTGGATTGTCTTTGAGGCTTTGTTTGAAAGAATGTTTTTACAAAGATGAGAAGAGCAATCCAGAACTTATTTCCCACTTCAGCTCAGTAAATTATACCTGTCCGCCAATCTTTTTGGAGGAAACACTGTCTTAGTGAATATTTACTTTTATTGAGAAAAAAACAGGAGGATGAGAATATGCCGGAAAAAGATGATACAAAAAAAGAAAAAAATTTTTATGTGAACGTTCAGCAAAAGAACGAGGCGTTTTTTCTTAAAGGCTTGAATTCCATGGACTGGGGAATGAAAAACCGCATGTCAGGTATATTTAATCCTGAAACAGGAAAAACAGTAATGCTTGCTATTGACCATGGATATTTCCAGGGACCGACAACAGGGCTTGAGAGAGTGGATGTTACAATTGTACCTCTTCTTCAATGGACGGATACGTTGATGCTTACAAGGGGGATTTTGCGGTCCGTTATACCTGCTGATTATGGGAAGGGTATTGTCCTGAGAGCCAGTGGAGGTCCCAGTATTCTCAAGGAACTATCCAATGAAAACATTGCAGTTGACATTGAAGATGCCATACGGCTTAATGCTGCAGCAATGGCAGTCCAGGTTTTTATCGGCGGTGAGTTTGAAACGCAGTCTGTTCATAACATGACCCGGCTCGTAGACATGGGAAACAGATATGGAATTGCCACCCTTGCAGTTACGGCAGTAGGAAAACAGATTGAAAGAGACGTAAGATACATACGGCTTGCCTGTCGTATATGTGCAGAGCTTGGAGCAACGTACGTAAAGACGTACTATGTCCCTGAAGATTTTGATACGGTAACGTCATCCTGTCCCGTTCCAATCGTAATCGCAGGCGGGAAAAAAATTCCTGAATTGGATGCCCTGAAACTTGCATATAATGCAATACAGCAGGGGGCAGCAGGAGTTGACATGGGGAGAAACATCTTCCAGGCAGAATCTCCTGTTGCAATGCTCCAGGCAATAAGGAAGGTCGTTCATGAAGGACTGGAACCAGAAAAGGCATATGATTTTTATATGACGTCCAAAAATGGAAATAGATAAGCCATCCTGTGTGTATGATTTAAAAGACAGGTCTGCTGTCGTCACCGGTGCGGCAGGAGCAATCGGGTATGGAATATGCAAGGCATTATTAAATGCAAATTGCAGGGTTTGTGCAACAGACGTTATCAGGGAAAATCTTGACAGGCTTGTAGATGAGCTAAAACAGAAATTTGAAGAAAGGATTACAGGAACCTTAATGGATGTAACAGATGAGAATTCTGTTAGGGATGGGATTGAATACGCTGTTAAAACGTATGGAAGACTAAATATTGGAATAATAAATGCAGGAATGGCACACGTTTCCCTGTTAAAGGATATGGACGTTTCTGCATTCCGGAAATCAGAAAAAATAAACGTTGAAGGGACTCTGCTTGTTTTACGCGCACTTGGAAAATACCTTGAAAAACAGAATACCGGCGGAGACATAGTTTTGATTTCAACAAAAAACGTGTTTGCTCCGGGTGCAGGTTTTGGAGCGTATAGTGCAACAAAATCCGCTGCACACCAGTTGGCAAGAATTGCAAGCCTTGAATTTGCGCCAATGAACGTGAGAGTTAATATGGTTGCCCCGGATGCAGTATTTTCAGAAGGTGGGATAAAATCCGGTTTATGGCAGACTGTGGGTCCTGACAGGATGAAGGCAAGGGGACTTGATGAAAAAGGGCTTGAGGAATATTACCGAACCCGTAATCTTTTAAAAACAAAAATTACTGCAACAGACGTGGCAAACGCAGTCTTGTTTTTTGTATCGCGTCAGACACCCACTACAGGAGCAACAATTCCTGTGGATGGTGGACTTCCTGATGCCACCCCCCGCTAAACGTTAAATTTTTATTCAATATCCCGCGTTTTCATATATACATGACCTCTTTTAATATGTGTTCACCTATATGTGGTTTCAAAGCCTTTCGTGAAACAAGATCAACCTTTTTATCAAGAAGATTCTGCAGGTATTCTTCTAAGTCCATGAATTCAAATAATCCAACAGGTTCACTGAACTCCACGAGAATATCAATGTCACTGTTTTTCACTTGTTCACCCCTCACATAAGAACCAAAAATACCAATTTTCGTTACCTTAAACCTTTTTCTGATATCTGTCTTATGCTTTTTCAAGGACTGTTTTATTTCTTCTTTTTTTTTCATAATAAACCTCAGAGATTTTTTCTATAAAACTTATAATCTCCTTGATTTTTGTCAGTCTTCCCCAGCCAGCCCCTTCTGCAAGATTGCCTTTTACCGGACCTATGAAATAGTATCCATGCTTTTTTAGTTTTTTTACGTTTTCCTGCACAATGGGATTTTCCCACATTTTATAGTTCATGGCAGGGGCAAATATGGTTTTTCCTTTAAAGGACATAATCGTTGCTGATAAAAGGTCGTCAGCAATGCCATTTGCGGCTTTGCCGAGAATATTTGCCGTTGCCGGAACAATAAGAAAGACCCTGGCAAATTCACTTAACCCGATATGGTGCATATCCCATCTGTTTTTTTCAAACATATCTGTATATACAGGGTTTTTGGAAACAGTTTCAAGTGTGAGTGGGGTAATAAATCTTGTTGCTGATTCTGTCATTATTACCCTGACGTCCCAGCCCTTTTCCTTTAGACGCCTTATTACGATGGGGGTTTTATAGGCGGAAATAGAGCCACAGACTCCTATAAGTATTTTTTTATCCATACATATCATTTTACCTGAATTCGTAAATATTTCCAGAAATTATAAAGTTTGCCTGTTAAAAACAGCCATAAAATTTTCCGGATTGATTATTTTTATGTTTTTATACTGTTTCAATATTTTCAGATGCATATCCCCGGTGATTATAAAATTTACATTGCAAGATACTGCACATTTAATAAATTTATTGTCAGATGGGTCTGATTTTATAATTTTTATTGTAGGGGTTGATGAGATAAAAAACATATTAAATCTTTTTGAAAAAAGATTAAGTAATTCTTTTAATTCTCTTTGATGTTTCAGTCCAAATCTACTAAGAACTTCTGCATATTCTTCTATAATTTCTTTGGAGAGGCATAAGATAATTTTTCCATTTTTCCATAGTGATATTATTTTTTCAGGATTACCACCAAAAAAAGATGAAACAAAAATATTTGTATCTATTACCACCCTCAAATTTTTCTTCCTTTCTCATCTCTTACTGTTTTAATAAGTTTACTTACATCCCTGGATGAATAATTTTTTTTTAATTTATTTCCGATTCTTTTCCATAAATCATCAACATATTTTTCAATGTCGTTTTCTTCAATATATTCCTCAATGAATTCTCTGATTTTGGCGCTTCTTGTTTTTCCTTCAACCCGGACAAGTTTATCAAAATTTTCTTTTATATCCTTATCTATTTTAAGTATTATTTGGGTTGACATATAACCATCTCCTTATATACAATATATAAGGTATATTATATATAAAAAGTATATACTGTCAAAAAATTGCGGGCTTAAGTATAAAAGCAGGAATTTCCATATGACGTAATAAAGATTATAATTATATTATGGGAAATTTTAATTTAGACTCTTTTTTAAGTAAGCCATTAAATGAACTTATACACAAGGCAGATAGAACAAGGAAAAAGTTCATAGGGGAAAAAATGGATTTATGCAGTATAGTAAATGCAAAATCCGGGTTATGCAGTGAGGATTGCAAATTCTGCGCCCAGTCCTCAAAACATAATACAGGTGTTCCCTCCTATCCGCTTTTGGATAATGAAAGAATTCTTCAGTCCGCAATAACAGCAAAAGAAATAGGAGCTGAAAGATTTGGCATTGTAACAAGTGGAAGAAGCCCCACCAACAAAGACCTTGACAGGATTGCATGTGCAATAAATGACATAAGAAAAAAAACAGGCATCCCTGTGTGTGCTTCCCTGGGCAGTCTTGAAAAAGCCCCCTTGAAATTATTAAAAGATGCAGGACTTTCCAGATACCATCATAACATTGAAACGTCCCGTGAATATTATAAAAACATTGTTTCCACCCATACGTTTGAGGAAAGATTAAAAACGATTGAAAACGTAAAGACTGTAGGCCTTGAGGTGTGCAGCGGTGGAATTCTCGGGATGGGGGAGGAATGGAAAGACAGGCTTGATATGGCTCTTACGTTAAAAAATATGGATGTTGACTCTGTGCCTGTTAATTTTCTTATTCCCATAAAAGGCACACCCTTTGAATCTCTCCATGGTATTTCCCCTTATGATGCAATACGGGCAATCTGTATGTTCAGACTGCTCTTAAAACATCAATCCATAAAGATTGCCGCTGGAAGGGAAACAATACTAAAGGATTTTCAGGCACTCGGTTTTCTTTCAGGGGCAAATGGCATGTTAATTGGCGGTTATCTTACAGTAAAAGGCAGGAGCGTAGAGGAAGACCACCTTCTTATAAAAGAAATAAAAAAGTTATGGAATGGATAAAATCTTTTTTACATGAAAGAGAAAAAACCGGCTCCTTACGGGTATTACAGCCGGCAGATAAAAAAGAAAACGGGTACGTATACATTGGTGAAAAAAAATATCTTGATTTTTCATCAAATGATTATCTCGGACTTTCCACCCATCCTGATATGAAAAAAGCTTCAATAGAGGCAATAAAAACGTTTGGGACTTCAGTTTCGGGTTCAAGGCTTTTGAGCGGGGATTTTTTAATCCATCACTATTTAGAGGAAAAAATAGCAGACTTTAAGAATAAAGAATCAGGTCTTGTTTTTAATTCCGGGTACCAGGCTAACGTGGGTATCATAGGAAGCCTTCCGGGAAAAATGGACGTTATATTCTGCGATAAGATTGCCCATGCAAGTATTATTGATGGAACAAGGCTTTCCCCTGCAAAAACCTGCAGATTTTTACACAATGACATGGACCACCTGGAAATTTTACTGAAAAAAGAAAGAAATAAATTCAGGAACGCACTTGTTATTACGGAAACGGTTTTCAGCATGGATGGAGACGTATGCCCGCTAAAAGAGCTCGTACAATTAAAAAACAGGTATAACTGTACGTTAATGGTGGATGAAGCACATGCGACAGGGATTTTTGGCAGAAACGGTGCTGGAATAGTTGAAAAAGAGAACTTAAGTGAAAACGTGGATATTATAATGGGGACTTTTAGCAAGGCTCTTGGCAGTTTTGGGGCATATATTGCCTGTTCAAAAAAAGTAAAAGATTACCTGGTAAACGTATGCAGGAGTTTTATATACTCCACGGCTCTTCCCCCTTCTATTGTATGTGCAAACGTCATGGCTCTGGAAATTGTAAAAAAAGAACCGGACAGAAGAAAGATTCTTCTGGAAAATGCAGAGTATTTTAGGAGGACGTTGAAACAAAAAGGATTTAACGTAAAAGGTTCCACACAGATAGTTCCATGGATAATAGGTGATAGCAAAAAAACGGTTGAAGCAGGGAGAATCCTGCAGGAAGAAGGATACAGGGTTTTTCCAATCAGACATCCAACCGTGCCAAAGGGACAGGAGAGGCTGAGATTTTCATTAAATTATTACCATGATAAAACTATACTAAAAAAACTTTGCAATGATATGTCAAAGCACTTCAAAATTTAGATTTATTGACAGGAACTACAATAAAATACTTGTTTTTATCCCGGGTTGGGCAACGGATTACCGGATTTTTCATTTTCTGGATATGCCTTATAACTATGTTTTCCCGATAAATTTTTCCCCTGTGGAATTTAAAAAAGATTTTGGTGAATACATGGAAAGCCGGAATATAAAAGAGGTATCTATTTTAGGTTTTTCTCTTGGAGGGTTTATTGCTGAAGAGTTTGTCTCTCTTTATCCGGGAAAAACAGATAAACTTTTTCTTGTTGGTATCAGAAAAAAATATAAAAATCATGAAATAGAGCAGACAATGAAAGCCTTAAAAAAAGACAGGATTGAACTTTTGCACAGATTTTATTCACTCTGCATTCCCGGGAAAAAACAGGGCTCTTTCTGGCGGTCTCTTTTTAGGGATTACCGCAGACTTTTTAGCCTGCAGGAACTTATAAAAACATTATTATATTTAGGGGAAAGGGAAATAAAACCGGAAAATATCAGACATGTAAAAAAAATAACATTATTTCATGGAGAGCATGATAAGATTGCCCCCCTCAATGAATCTCTTGAAATTAAAAACTCCCTGAAAAATGCTGAAATAAAAATTATAAAAAATACGGGCCATTTTCCATTTTCAAAAGAAAACAAATCTTATTTTTATGAATAAACAGGCAATATTAAAAAATTTTTCACGGTGCGCGGAATATTATGATTTTTATTCTAACATCCAGAATGAATGTGCCATGGAACTTATAAGGATGTTCAGGAATAAAAATTTTCAGAAAATTCTTGAACCTGGATGCGGGACCGGCAATTATACCATGATTTTAAAAAACAGATTCCCTGATGCCCGTATAACTGCATTTGACCTGTCACCCGAAATGATTAACCGTGCAAGAGGAAAATTAAATAATGATTCAGTGGATTTTTCTGTCAAAGATGCAGAAGAGCCCGGATTATCGGGAAAGTTTGACCTTATAACCTCCAATGCCGTATTCCAATGGCTTGAAGACATAAAAAACGCTTTTGAAAAATATAAAAGATTACTGGTTCCGGAAGGTGTTTTTGCTTTTTCCATGTTTGGTCCTGATACGTTTAAAGAGCTTCAAAAAGTTCTTTCCATATGTTATAAGAAGGACTTTTCAATAAGTGCAGGCTGTTTCATGTCTGAAAATGAAATAAGACGTATATTAAAATCAACGTTTGGACATGTATATATTTTTGAAGAAACAATCAGGATAAAATATGAATCTCTTTTTCATTTGCTTGAAACCATAAAATATACAGGGATAAGAGGAGACGTAAAAACAGGTAATTTATGGACAAAAAATTTTTTAACGGCTATACAGAACTTATATATAGAGATATTTGGCGGGATAATGACAACCTACCAGATTTTTTTGTGCAAAACAGAAAATAAATAAATTATGAAAACTCAATCAATCTTTATAGCAGGGACAGATACAGGGATAGGAAAAACAATTGTTACAGGACTTATGGCGGAATTTTTTTTAAGATGCGGGTATAAAATAATAACACAAAAATGGATACAAACAGGTATTGACTCAGACATAGATGAGCATATCAGATTGATGAAAAAAAACAGGAAAAACCTTATCCAACATGTTTCTTTGATGTGCCCATACCATTTTCAATTTCCTTCTTCCCCTCATCTTGCGGCTTCCATTGAGAAAAGAACCATAAGTAAAGAAAAAATAAAACAAAGTTTTTGGACACTTAAAAAAGACTTTGAATCTATTCTTGTTGAAGCAACTGGCGGAATTCTTGTCCCGTTATCAGGTTCTTTGTTTATGATAGATATAGTAAAAGAATTATCTCTTCCTGTTGTCCTTGTCGCAGGCAATAAGCTGGGGACTATCAACCATACACTTTTATCCATTGAGGCATTGAAAAAAAGAAAAATCAGGATATTGGGTATAATATTTAATAATCTTGAGAAAAAGACAGACCTGCGTATTCTTGAGGATAACCCTGTGATTCTCAATAAAATCACAGGAGAAAAGATACTCGGGGTCCTGCCATGGACAAAAGACATAAATTTACTTTACAGAAAATTTATTCCCATAGGTAATAAACTGGATAAACATATTTCACAATGAAAAACTGGATTAAAAAAGACGCCAAATATATCTGGCACCCATATACGCAGATGAAAGACTGCGGGGAATTGCCTCCCGTATTTGTTAAAAAAGCCAAAGGTATAAGACTTTATGATGAAAATGGCAAGGCATATTATGATACCATTTCGTCATGGTGGTGTAATATTCATGGCCATAATCATCCCCTGATAGCAGAGGCAATAAAAAATCAGCTCAAGGTATTAGACCATGTTTTATTTGCCGGGTTCACACACAAGCCGGCGATTTTACTTGCTGAAAAACTCCTTGGCATTGCTCCTAAAAAACTTGAAAAGGTTTTTTTCTCTGATAATGGGTCAACCGCTGTTGAAGTAGCGATAAAAATGTCTTTTCAATACTGGCGGAATAAGGGGAAAAAAGAAAAAAAACTGTTTGTGTGCCTTGACCGTGGTTATCATGGTGATACAATCGGCGCTATGAGTGTCAGTGGAGAAAGTCTTTTTAATGAAATCTTTAAGCCTCTCCTTTTTCAATCTATCAAAGTTCATTCCCCCTATTGCTACAGATGTCCGGAGGGAAAAGAAAAATCCCAATGTAAAACAGATTGTTTTAAACACCTTGAATCCATTGTAAAAAAACAGCACGGGAAAATATCCGGGATTATACTTGAGCCTTTATTGATGGCTGCCGGCGGAATGATTGTTTATCCTCTTGAGTATCTTATAAAGGCTTCCCGGCTGGCACGGGAATATAACATACACCTGCTCATTGATGAGATTGCCACAGGATTTGGAAGAACCGGGAAAATGTTTGCCTGTAATCATGGAAATATTTCCCCTGATTTTCTTTGTCTTTCAAAAGGCATGACATCCGGTACACTGCCTCTCGGTGCAACCCTTACAACCAATGATATTTATAATGCTTTTTATGACGATTATGACAAAAGAAAGACGTTTTTTCACGGTCATACGTTTACTGCAAATCCGATTGCCTGTTCTGCAGGCATGGCAAGTCTTGAAATTTTTGAAAAAGAAGAGACTCTGAAAAAAATCCAGGAGGTTATTCCTTTCTTTCATACCCGGCTGGAAGAGTTCAGAAACCTGCCTTTTGTAGGGGACGTCCGGTCCATTGGGATGGTCGGGGCGATAGAACTTGTAAAGAATAAAGAAACAAAAGAGCCCTTTGGTTTTTCCGAAAGAATAGGATATAAAATCTATAAAAATGGACTTAAGGAGGGAATTATTCTCAGGCCGTTAGGGGATATAATATACTTTTTTTTACCTCTATGCGTAAGCAAAACAGAATTAGAGGACATACTTATAAAAACCGGGAAAGTGGTAAATAATTTGCTAAAACAGTATTATATATGATACAATTTCCACCTTGAAATTTTACGTAAATATTCACTGAACCCCGTCTCAGTGATTGAAATGAAAATGTTCAGAGATAAGTTATGGATTGCTCTTTATATCTTTATAAAGATAAATGCTTCAAATAAAGATTTAAAGACAATCCAAACTTACTTTTACTATTAAAATATGAGGAGGAATTATGGAAAGAAGCGAAATTGAAAAAATCGTAAAAGGGATTGTTGTGGAAAAATTGAAGGTGGACCCGTCTCAGATTAAAGAGAGTTCTTCATTTGTTGATGACCTTGGGGCGGATTCTCTTGATACAGTAGAGCTTATTATGGATTTTGACCAGAAATTTAACGTTGAAATTCCTGATGAGGATGCTGAAAAGATACGGACAGTTGGTGATGCCATAAAGTATCTTGAAGAAAAAACAAAAAATCAATGAAAAAAATAGTAGTTACAGGATTAGGATTAATTACACCTATCGGGAATGATACTGAAACCACATGGAAAAATCTTATTAAAGGTAAAAGCGGTATAGCTCAAATAAAAGGTTTTGATACTTCCGCATATCCAACAAAAATCGGGGGAGAGGTAAAAAATTTTCAGTGTAATGCAGCTGAGCCAAAAGCCTTAAGAAGGATGGATAACTTTGTCCAGTTTGCGCTCCAGGCATCCAGTGAGGCAATAAAAAACAGCGGACTGGAAATTGAAAAAGAAAATAAAGAAAGAATAGGCGTGATTATTGGTGCAGGAATAGGTGGACTAAGGGTAATTGAACAACAGTATTCAGTTTTACTTTCAAGCGGTCCAACCAGGGTTTCCCCACTTCTTATCCCCATGCTTATTCCTGATATGGCTGCCGGCCAGATAGCCATAAATTTTGGGCTGAGAGGACCTAATTTTGCCACTGTCAGCGCCTGCGCTTCAGGTGCACATGCCCTTGCAGTTTCTTTTGAACTTCTTAATTCAGGTAGGGCAGATGTTATTATATCGGGTGGAACAGAATCATGTATAACACCGTTGGGACTTGCAGGTTTCTGCACGATGAAAGCTCTTTCAACAAAAAATGACCTGCCTGAAAAAGCAAGCAGGCCTTTTGATAAGATGAGGGATGGATTTGTTATGGGAGAAGGGGCGGGTATCGTGGTTCTTGAAACTGAGGAACATGCAAAGAAGAGAAATGCAGGGATTTATGCTGAATTTATCGGGTATGGTATGAGCTGTGATGCATATCATATTACTGCTCCTGATACTGAAGGTTATGGACCATTCCTTGCTATAAAATCTGCAATTGAAAACTCACACGTTGATATTTCTGAAATTGACTATATAAATGCTCATGGGACCTCTACACAACTAAATGATAAAAGTGAGACAAAAGCAATAAAAAAACTTTTTGGAGAAAAGGCTTACAACGTTCCTGTAAGTTCAATAAAATCAATGGTAGGACATCAATTGGGAGCTGCAGGTGCCGTGGAATTTATCGTGACTATCCTTACCGCTGTCCATGGTATAATCCCTCCTACGATAAACTATGAATTTCCTGACACGGAATGTGACCTTGATTATGTGCCAAACAAAGCAAGAGAAAAAAATGTCCGGATAGCACTTTCCAATTCTTTTGGATTTGGGGGACACAACATAAGCCTTGCAATAAAAAAATATATCAGATAAAAATAAAATATAAAAACTTCCCCCATAGGATGAAGCAATCTGTATTCACAGGAGAGCAAGGCGATGAGGAAGAAGCAGGAAAGCGTATGATAAATACGCTGACGAAGCTGATGACGAAATCAACGCAGATATCCGGATGAAGACAGATTGCTTTACATGACAAGACCGCCATCAACCCTAAGAACCTGACCTGTAATATAATCTGACTTTTCAGAGGCGAAAAAAAGAACAACCTCGGCAACGTCATCCGGTGTTCCAAATTTTTTCAGCGGTATGGCTTCCAGCATCTTATTCTTTACATTTTGTGATAATTTCTCTGTCATTGGTGTCATAATGTAGCCCGGTGCAACTGCATTTACCTGTATGTTTGCCCTGGCAAATTCTTTTGCGGCACTTTTGGTCAAAGCTATAAGTCCTGCTTTTGAAGAGGAATAATTTGCCTGTCCTAAATTTCCAATCTGGCCTATGATTGAAGCCATGTTGATTATCTTACCTGAATGCTGGGACCACATTGTTTTCCCGATAATTTTTGTGCATAAAAAAGCGCCTTTAAGATTTATGTTCAAGACGTTATCCCATTCATCCTCTTTCATCTTTATAATAAGATTATCCTTTGTAATGCCTGCATTGTTTATTAAAATATCTATCCTGCCAAATTCATCAAGAACTTTTTTTGCTGATTTTTCTATCTGTTCCGCCTTTGTTATGTCAACTATGTCTCCTGCAGATTTTATTCCCTTTTCTTTTAATCCCTGGACAGAATTTTCAGGATTTACTACATCCCATAAAACCAAAACAGCACCACTTTCACTGAATTTTTGTAAGATTGCTCTTCCAATTCCACCTGTAGCGCCCGTAATAATAACAACTTTATTTTTTAGCATATTATTTTTCTCCTTTCAGAAATTTAAGTGTTTCTTCTAATGTATTTTTATCTTCAACGTTCAGGGTTTTAATACCGGGGGATATTTTATTTATGAGCTCGGAAAGAACTTTCTTGGGCCCGAGTTCAATAACCATGCTGTCTTTTGGGAAATCCCTTACGATTTTAACCCACTGGACAGGGGAAATAACCTGTTTTAATAATGCCTCTTTGATACTATCTTTATCTTTTAAAATTTCTCCGCTAAAATTTGTATATACAGGGAATACAGGGGCAGCAAATTCTATTTTTTCAAATTCTTCTTTTAATGACTGTACTGCTTCACCCATTAAGGACGTATGAAATGCCCCGGATACTTTTAAAGGAATGGCTCTGATATGATTTTGCCCTAAATAATCCGCAAGATTTTCTATGTCAGGTTTTTTCCCCCCCACAACGAGCTGATTAGGGCTGTTTATATTTGAGATTTCAACGTTAAAATCCATGATTATTTTATGGACTTCATTTTCATTTTTTCCAAGTATAGCCAACATTGAACCTGGATTTTTTATAGATGCTGATGCCATAAACTGCGCCCTTTTCTGAACAATTCTAAAAGCATCTTCAAGGGGTAGAACTCCTGCTGAAAAAAAAGCGGAATATTCACCAAGACTATGTCCGGCAGAAAAATCAGGGGTAAAGAGAAATTTCTTCTGCATGATTTTATAGCATGCTATGTCCACAGCAAAAACTGCCACCTGGCAGTTTGATGTTTCTGTCAGGGTTTCTAATGGACCTTCAAAACAGATTTTTGCCAAATCAATACCTGTAATGCCTGAACCCATATCAAATATTTCTTTTATTTCTGAAAAAGTATCAAAGAATTCTTTGCCCATACCAACGTATTGAGAACCCTGTCCCGGAAAAACAATTCCTGTTTTTTTCATATTTTTATTATGTTGGATGCCCATACAAATCCTGAACCAAAAGCAACCATACATATAATGTCTCCCTTCCTTACTTTTCCTGCTCTGGCGGCTTCATCCAGGGCAACACCTACAGAAGCAGCAGACATATTTCCGTATCTTTCAATGTTTATAAAGGTTTTTTCCATTGGAATACCAAGATTTTTTCCGACAGACTGGATAATTCTCAGGTTTGCCTGGTGAGGAATAAAAAGGGAAATGTCATCTTTTGAAATGCCCGTTTTTTTAAGAACCATATTTACTGCATCTACCATTGAATTTATGGCTATCTTGTATACTGTTGACCCTTCCATTTTCATATAATGAAGTCTTTGGCTGACTGTCCCTATTGATGCGGGCTGCCTTGAACCGCCGGCAGGCATATAAAGAAGCTCAGCATATTTACCCGAAGCACCAAGATATGACCCCAAAATACCCGGGCCTTCATCACTTTTTGCAACGACTGCGGATGCAGACCCGTCTCCAAGAAGAATACATGTTGACCTGTCTGTGTAATCAGTAACACTGCTCATACAGTCGGTTGCTATAATCAGTATTGTTGAATACGTTCCTGAATCAATAAAATTTCTTGCAATTTCAAGCCCGTATATAAAGCCTGAACAAGCCACGTTTATGTCAAAACATGGAATATTATCAAGACCTAATTTTTTCTGCATAATGCATGACGTTGAGGGAAAAGGCATATCAGGGGTTATCGTTGCGGTAATAATCATTTCTATTTTTTCTTTTAAAATACCGGCATTTGCTATTGCATTCAGGGCTGACTTGTAACCCAGGTCTGAACTTGCTTCAGATGGAGAACAAATCCTTCTTTCTTTTATACCTGTTCTTGTTGTTATCCATTCATCAGAGGTGTCAACAATTTTTTCAAGGTCTTTATTTGTCAGAACTTTTTCAGGAACGTATGAACCAATCCCTAAAATTTTTGTGGCCATTTTTTGGTATTCTCCTTAAGCTTTTTCAAAAATGACTGTGCCACTATCTTTTGGCCTAAATTCAATCCACTGACAACGGCTTTTGATGATGACCGTCCATGGCTGATAATGACATTTCCATTTACACCGAGAAGAAGTCCGCCTCCATATTCAGCATAATCAGACTTTCTTGAGAAATCCTTTAAAATATTTTTTGTCAGTAAAAGTCCAATTTTCCCTGTAAATGAGCTTTTAAATTCGCCAAGAAGCATGTTTTTAAATGATTTTGTTATTCCCTCACTGACTTTTAGAATAAGATTCCCGCTAAATCCATCTGTAACAACGACGTCTGCTTTACCGGTATAAAGTTCGTGACCTTCAATGTTCCCTATAAAATTTATATGTTCACTTGCTTTTAAAGCCTGGTATGTTTTTTGTCTTAATTCATCCCCTTTTGCTTCTTCCTCTCCTATGTTTAAAAGTCCTGTTTTGGGCAGGGATATGCCAAATACTTCCCTGGCATACAGGGAACCCATCTCGGCATTTTGGACTAAATGGATGATTTTAGGTGTAATGTTTGCCCCTACGTCAACAAAAAGTGTAATACCACCATTCTGGTTGGGAAGGTTAACACATACCGCAGGCCTTTCAATACCTTCTATCATTCCCAGAAGATGAACGGCAAGAGAGACAAAAGTTGCTGTATTACCTGCACTATAAGCAATATCCGCTTTTTCCTCTTTTACCATTTTCAGGATTCTATACATTGTAGTATTTTCCTCCCTGAAAAGATTCAGGTTTATTTTATAATCCATAGGGATGTATTTGGGACAATCAATAAAGGAAATATTTTCTGTTGGATGTTTATTTATTAAAGGGGAAACCTCTTTGGAAGGACCCAGCAGATAAATTTCACTGTTTTTTTCTTTACCTGCAAACGTTTTAACACCCTTTATGATTTCATAAGGTGCTTTATCTCCACCCATCCCATCAATTGCAATTTTTATTTTCATGCCTGGGTTTTCTCTTTTTTCACCTTTGGTGGGATAATAAGTTTACCATCATAATAGCCACACTTGGGACATATCCTGTGAGGGAGTTTTGTTTCACCGCAATTTGAACACCTTGATAAACTGATAAGGTGAAGCTTTTTACTTTTTCTTTTCATATTTGTCCTGCTGTTTGAATGCCGTTTTGGCGTAGTCATTTTTCTCCTCCAATTAAAATGTTCTATCTGTTTTTATATATGTTTTTCAACTCTTTTGCAACAATTTCAGGTACAAATTTTTTTACATCACCATTCATGGAGGCGATCTCCTTGATAATTGAAGAACTTAAAAAAAGGTACTCCTCCCTGGGCATAAGAAAAATTGTTTCTAATCGGGATAAAAATTTTCTATTTGTTAAAACTATCTGAAATTCATAGTTAAAATCAGAAACCTCTCTTAGCCCCCTTATAATAAGAAAAATATTTTTCTTTTTCAAATAATCAACAAGAAGTCCATTAAATATTTCCACTTCTACACTGGTGGATTTTTTAAATATGTTTTTTATTATTGAAATTCTTTTGTTAAGCTCAAACAAAGGTTTTTTATGGGGATTGTCTGTAACGGCAATTACAATCCTGTCAATAAACTTTAAACTTCTTTCTATAATATCTATGTGCCCGTTGGTTATAGGGTCAAAACTGCCCGGATATACGGCAATTGTCTCTTTCATATTCATATATACTTATTTTTGTAGAACTATATTTTTTTTCTTTTACCATCTGCCAGTTATTTGATATTTCAGGCATTTTTGCCTTATAAAAAGTTTCAATTATCAATATACTCCTATATTTTACGCATCCTTGAGAAAATTTAAAAATCTTTTCAATCTTTTTCCCTTCATAGTAGTATGGAGGGTCGGCAAAAATTATATCAAAAATCTCACCATTTTTTGAAAAATTCTTAATAGCCCTTTCTGCGGAAGAAAGTATAATTTTTGCTTTATTTTCAATACCCAAAGAATGTATGTTTTTTTTTAAAAGGGACAGAGACTCTATGGAATTTTCAACAAGTACCACAAAATCCGCCCCCCTGCTTAAACTTTCAATCCCGAGTGCTCCTGTCCCTGCAAAAACATCAAGAATTTTTCTGTTTTTTACTTCATCTCCAAGTATGTCAAAAATTGCTTCCCTTACGATGTTTTTCGTCGGTCTGATTTTATTGTTTTTTTCAAAATAGAGATTTTTACCCTTTAGGTATCCGCCGATAATCCTCATAGCTTAATTTTAAAAGGATCTTTTTTCTGCCAGCTTATTATAATAGCAGAGGCGATAAAAATTGAAGAATATGCTCCAACGATAAATCCAATAAGCAAAGCATATGCAAAATCATGGAGAGCCTGTCCGCCAAAAAAGAAAAGCGCAAGATCAACAAAAACAACCGTACATACCGTTAAGGTTGTCCTGCTCAAGGTTTCATTAATACTCTTGTTAAAAACCTCTATATAATTAGTGCTTCTGGTTTTTCTTATGTTTTCTCTTATCCTGTCAAAAATAACAATAGTGTCATTAGTGGAATAGCCGGCGATTGTCAGAAGCGCCGCTATTAAAGTGGAATCAAATGTTTTACCTGCAAGAGCCATAAAAGCCATAACAATCAGAAGGTCATGAAATGTGGCGATGGTGGCAGTTACTCCAAAGTGAAATTCAAACCTGATGGCAATATAAATAAGAATAGCCACCAACCCTATAATAAAGGCTATTAATGCCTTGTTTCTCAGGGTTGTACTCATTGTCGGGGAAATTACAGAATTACTAAGGACTTTTATATTTGATTGTCCGATAGTATCCTGTAATTTTGCTAAAATTATTGACGAGGTGTTTGGCAGACTCTTTATTATGAACTGGTTATTCTGAGAGCCAACTGTCTGGACCCGTATTTGAGACATATGTAAATCTGATAGAGAATTTCTTATGAAAACACTGGATGCCGGTATGGCTGTCTGGATTTGCAGCATGTCCCCGCCTATAAAATCAGTTCCAAAATTCTTTTTTCCTCTTAATGAAAAGGAAATAATTCCTGCTATAATTATTGTCAGGGAAATTATATAAAAATATTTTCTATTTCCCAGGAAATCAAAATTTGTTTTTTTAATCAGTTCCATTTTATATCCTTACTTTTTCAACTCCTTTGGATGCAACAATGTAATCAACGATTGATTTTGTTATAAATACTGCAGTTAAAAGATTGGCGGCTATTCCCACTGTAAGGGTAAAACCAAAACCTTTAATCGGGCCTGCCCCTAAATAAAAAAGTATTATACCTGCTATTATTGTGGTTATATGGGAATCAATAATTGCGCTCCATGCACGGTGATACCCCGCATCAATGGCTCCTCTGGCGGATTTACCCAATTTCAGTTCCTCCCTTATTCTTTCAAAGATAAGAATATTGGCATCTACAGACATGCCTATAGTAAGAGCAATTCCTGCTATACCGGGAAGCGTCAATGTCCCTTTAAAGACAGCCATCACTGCGAGAAGCATAAGGATATTCAAGGCAAGCGCAAAATCAGCCAAAAACCCAAAGGCTGAATAATAAACTATCATAAATATGACGACTACAATAGAACCCCATAATGCTGCATGTATTGCGTCATGGATATATTGCTTGCCGAGTGATGGACCTATAATTTCTTTATATATTATTTTAACCTTTGCAGGTAGAGCCCCCGCCTTTAACACAAGCGCCAGGTTTTTTGCTTCAGTAAGGGAAAAATTACCTGAAATCTGGGCATTGCCGTTGGGAATTGCCTCTCTTATAACCGGTGCAGACTGTACTATTCCATCAAGAACAATTGCAAGCCGTTTACCTACGTTTTCACTGGTTACATTAGAGAATTTTGTTGTTCCCTTACTATTAAATGTCAGGTTGACAACAGGAAAACCGCTGGAGCTATAGCCAACCTGTGCGTCTGATAAATCAGCCCCGGTTAGCTCAGGAGGTGTTTTTACCAATAAAGGGGATGATTTTTCCATCATTCCGCTTGCATTTTTTCTTTCACTGTAAAGAAGTTGGTATCCTTCAGGGACTTTTCCACTTAATGCTTCTGAAATTTTTTGCGGATTATCATTAACCAGGTCAAATTCAAGTAAGGCTGTTTTCCCTATAATTTTAATAGCCTGTTGAGGTTCCTTTACACCGGGGAGGTCAACAATAATGCGGTTTATACCTGATTTTTCAATGGAAGGTTCAACCACACCAAGAGCATCCACCCTGTTTCTGATAATCTCAAGTGCCCTGTTTGTAATATCTGACATATTGGGATTAGGTATGTTAGGCGGTCTTTCCACCTGGAGAACGATGTGTACCCCGCCTTTAAGGTCAAGCCCTTCTTTTATTTTTTGCTGGACAGGGTATATTGCCCAGATACATAAGCCAATAATTGCCGCTATAATAGAAAGTCTTATATAATGATTTTTCATTTATATACCTTTTGCGGGTCAAAGATTTTTTTTTCAGATATTTCCCAGTTTTCGTTTTTCAGTTTTCTCCAGAAACAGGAATAATATCCTTCATGGCATGAAGCCACGTTCTGATTAATCTGTATAAGCAACGTATCTCCATCGCAATCAAGAAATATTTCCTTTACCTCCTGGAAATGCCCTGAAGATTCGCCTTTCAGCCATAGTTTTTTTCTGCTCCGGCTCCAGAAATGAACCCTACCTGTTTCTATGGTTTTTTTAAGACTTTCATCATTCATGTATCCGAGCATCAGAACATTGCCTTTTAAATCATGGATGATAGCAGGGATAAGTCCATTTTCATCAAATTTTACGTTTTTCAAATAATTCTGCATATAAATTTATATAAATTTAAAAGTTCATATATAATAACATTTTTGTAAAATTCCACAAATTTATTTTCCACTTCCAATAATAATATGAATCATTATACCTGAAATTTTAGCCACTATGTGAAATGTGAACTATAATATAAATATGAGAATCGGTATTGGATTCGACGTACATATACTTAAAAAAGGAAGGAAGCTTATAATTGGCGGGACTGAAATTCCTTTTGAATACGGATTATATGGACATAGTGATGGAGACGTTTTACTCCATGCGCTTTCTGATGCTATAGCAGGTGCTTTAAGCAAGCCCGATATAGGAACTATTTTTCCGGATACGGACCCGACAATCAAAAATATTTCAAGTAAGCTCATACTTGAAAAATACATATCTTTTGTTAAAGAGTTAAATATGAAGTTTTCAAATATTGATATTGTCCTGATTGCTGAAGAGCCCAAATTACAACAATGGTATGGGAAGATAAAAGAAAAATTATCTTCATTTTTAAATATCCCCCGGGATTGTCTCGGAATTAAGGCAAAAACAACAGAAAAAACAGGGTTAATCGGGGATAAGAAAGCCATTGCCTGCTGGGTGGCTGTTTTATTAGAATAGCCTGGAAATCTGAAAGACAAAATCTTCAGTTGTGGCAAATCTTTCTTTAGGATTGTCTGCAGTAGCCGTCTTTAGTATTTCTTTACATAAATCAGGTATAGGAAGGTTCTGGGAGAGTATTGGTATACTTTTTTTATATTTTAGTGCGACATCTGTTATTTTTTGAAAATAGTCTTTTTCGTTTCCATCCGGTATATCAAGTTTTGCAACAAGGAGCTCATCAATAACAACACCAAGACTATATATATCAGACTTTGTGGTTGAATGACCCTTTTTTTGTTCAGGAGATGCATAAGAGATGCGGCTGTATCTTCTTTCAGTTCCTGCTTTTTCAAAAATATCCCTCTGCCACCATTTTTTTGGTATTTTTGCTATCCCGAAATCAGTAATTTTGACTATTTGTGTATCATTTGAAATAAGAATGTTTTCCGGTTTTATGTCCTTATGAATTATTCCATTTTGATGGATATAGACCAATCCTTTACCAATTTTATATCCAATTTCAATAAGTTTTTCAAAAGGATATATATTATCTTCAAGCATAAATTCATTTAAATTCTCACCTTCTACGTACTCCATTACGATGGCATGATGGCCGTTAAGCTCGCCCCACTCATATACCCTGACAACATTTTCATGATTCAGGTGTATTGAAATGTCTGCCTCTCTTTCAAATTGTTTGATTACTTTATTGCCTTCGGATTTTATTAGTTTACCATTAAGTATTTTTATGGCAACTGTCTTCTTTTCTTTTATAGAATCAGGCGAATAAATTGCCTTATATACTGTAGAAAATGCCCCACCTCCAATTTTTTCCCCAAGAATATAATCAGAAATATTGCTAACCATAATTAAAACCTTATTATTTCAATGTCATCAATTGTTTTAATCTCTTTATCTAAATTTATAAGTGCTATCTCTCTTCCTGAACCATAGGATTCTGAAGTAAAAAGTGTAAGACACCTGTTTTCATACATTCTTTCAGGTGCTACAGGGTCATGAGAGCGTATAAGCACGTTTTTTTTTATATTATCCATTATTCTGAAAAAATAGTCTCTTCCTAATTTAATTCTACCACAAAGATTACCAAGAATTTCACCTTCTTTGTCTCTGAAATCCCCCCACAGAATTTTTATCCAGTTTTCATCATTCTCTGTAATTTTTTCAACGTCTTCAATTTTTTCAATGTCAGGAAGCCCTCCGTGAAGGGCGATAAATCCATTTCCTGAAACTACTATTGGAAAAGCTCTGAATATTTCTGAATAGTGATTACTTTCTTCAGCCGTAAGACTTTTCCAAAAATTGTCCGGGGTAACAGGACAGATTGAATACATTTCATGGTTTCCTGCAAGAAGTATAATCCTTGGATACTTTTTTCTCATTTCCAGGAGATAATCAATATTCTCTCTGGAAAATCTACCCCTGTCTACATAATCACCAAGAAAAATTATGTAATAATCTTTCCTTGAATAATTTTTAACGATAAGTCTTGTGGCATTAAAATCTCCATGCGTATCCCCTACGATGATTGCTTTACCCTCTTCAGGTAGGTTTATCAGTCTTTTCATAAAATTTAGCGGTATTTTGACATCTTAAATTTAAATTTTGCAGTATGAGTTTTTTCCCAGGAAGGGTTGTTTTCCCATTTATCTGAAGGATTAGGTTCAATTTGGACGACAAGAGTAATTATTGCATTATCAGGGATATTGTTTCTCGGGAATTTGATTTCACCGTTTGATATCTGGGTATAATCTCTTCCCATCTGGCCGTATGAAGGGAAATAAATAAACTTTGGTTTAATAATTTGTTTTTTGTATATAAGAAAAGCCTTTATTCTTCTCGCAAACCCGGGGCTGTTTCCATACATTGTAACAAGAAAATGAATAATTCCGATTTCCTGGCTATAGATATTATTTTCCAGGGATGTGTCTAAATTTTCTTTATTTCTGACAGCGTCTCTTTTTAGTAATGCAATCCGCAGGAATGGTGTTAATAATGTTGCATATCCTTTACCAATCTGATAGCCAAGGTCTACGGTCCAGGGCTTTTCAAATTCATAGGTGGTAAGCCCTGCATTTTTTTTCCCATATGATAGAGCATGGGCAAGCAAGGACTTGTTTATGGCAACATAATGTTCCTTCTTTTCTTGTTTATGTCCATAAAGCCCACAGAAGATTAAAAAAATCAATATAACAACGCCAACTCCTATAAAAATATAAGATTTTTTCATAATGAAATAATATAAAATTTTTGCCTGTTATGTCAAATTTATGTATAAGTTAAGTACATTGGTAACACTTTTGTGACTCAGTATCTGTGCCATTCCCTGATAACAAACAGGGAAGGAACTAAAAACTTTTTATAATAAAAATCTTCTTTTTTAAAAACAAATGGATATTATTATAAGAGAATGTTAGAAATAAAAAAATAATAGAAAAGATGAATTTACAAATTATATACTTTAGAGTATAATACTTTAGAGTATATAGAAATTAAGGAGATGATACGATAACTGTCAAATGGTGAAATCAAATTCCCGAGA
>JAMDAS010000008.1:35945-83028 GCA_023484085.1 Candidatus Omnitrophota bacterium | reverse complement strand
ACCATGCTCAGAATTTAATTTTATGCTATGCTTTACTATACTTGGATTTTGAAGAACTAATATGAAAAAATATAATGTCAGAGAATATCTTGAAAATCGTTGGGAGAGAATTGATAAGATGAAAAATTTGGAGTTAAGAAATACCTCTGTTAATACTCGTTTTATTCAAACTTCTGCTTTAATGGAATTTGCCAATTCCTTGAATTTTAAAAAAAACATGAAAGAACAAAATAATATTCGTCGCGCATGGAAAAATCTAAGGGAGAAAGGCAGTTGAAAAAAAATATCATTTCTCAACCCCTACACCTGACATTAAAAAATTTATTGGCATGGTTTAAAAAAAGCAACTTTCCTGGAATTATAATTGGTGGCATGGCTGTTTCTTTTTTGGGAAGTCCAAGAACTACGCAGGATATAGATGCTCTTGTTTTTATTGACGAAACAGATTGGAAAAAATTTCTAACAATTGGAAAAAGTTTTAATTTCCAACCCAGGATCAAAAATGTTTTAGAATTTGCAGAAAAAAATAGAGTTTTATTAATAAGACATCAATATACAAAAATAGATATAGATATTTCTTTCGGAATACTTCCTTTTGAAGAAGAAACAATAAAGCGAGCAAAAATTATAAAAATAGCAAATTTTAATATCCCTTTACCTACGCCGGAAGATTTAATAATAATGAAATCTGTTGCTCATAGACCTATTGATTTAGAAGACATTCGTTGTATTTTAAAAACCAATCCTAAGATTGATAAAAAAAGAATTGAATATTGGCTCAAGCAATTTTCCGAAATTTTGGAAAAACCGGAAATATGGTTGGATATAAAAAAACTTTATAATATAATAAAAACATAAATAGGATATTATAAAGTAGACAAATTATGAATAACGTAATTACTGAAAAAAAAGAACAACTTACAAGCAGGGAACGTGTCCGTCTTGCTCTTGAACACAAGGAAACTGACAGAGTTCCCATTGCTATGGTATGTTCAGGGATAAATCCTCCTGCCCTGCAGGCATTTGATGATTACGTAAAACTCCACAAAGGAATAAACGCAGACAGGTATCTTGATTCTTTTATTGACATCATGGGTGTGGGCCCTGATTACGTAGGGCCATCTCTGCATCAGGGGGAAGATATCTGGGGGGTCATACGAAAATCTGCAAGTTATGGTGCCGGCTCCTATGATGAAATCAGCTACTATCCTCTTGCAAAAGCTGATAACATTGATGATATTATGAAGCATAAATGGCCTACCACTGACTGGTTTGATTATTCAGTAATTCCTGAAAAAATAGCAAAAATCCAGGCAAAAAAAGAATATTGTCTGATGTTTTCCAATGGCAATATTTTTGAAACGTCATGGTACATGCGTGGATTTGAACGAATATTTATGGATATGGTCTATAATCCTGAAATGGTACACTTTATCTTCTCAAAAGTCACTGATTTTTATATTGCTCATTTTACCAAAATGCTTTCAGTGGCAAAAGGAAAGGTGGACCTTGTTTTTACGGCGGATGACGTTGGCGGACAGAATGGATTGCTGATGTCAATCAAAATGTGGGAGCAGTTTATCAAACCATATCATATAAAAATGAACAGGGTAATCCATAATTTTGGTTCAAAGGTCATATATCACTCTGATGGAGCAGTAATGGATGCAGTTGAAGGCTTGCTTGAAATGGGAATAGACGTTTTACAGGCTCTGCAGTTTGATGCAAAAGGAATGGACCCAAGTATACTCAAAGAACGTTTTGGGGACAGACTTTGTTTTGAAGGAGGAGTCAGCGTGCAAAGTACTCTGCCATTCAAGAAACCTGAAGACGTAAGAGATGAGGTAATCAAACTTATATCTATCCTTGGGAAAAACGGCGGCTATATTCTTGGTCCATCGCATGCAATCCAGGCAGGAACTCCACCGGAAAACATACTGACAATGTTTGAAACTGCATTAAATTCATAGATTTTAACATAGATTTAGAATTCCTCGCCAATAAATTCCTCCTCTATTATCATTTTCATTTCCTCTTTTTTTATTGGCGTATTGACAGCTATGTAGAAAAACAATACGGCTGCTAAAATGACAACAACCAGGTCATACGGGAATTTAATCGCGTTATTACCTCCAAAGTCTTTACTGCCAAAAAATGAGATGGTCAGAATAATAATTACGTAAAATACAAACCAGAGCCCTGGCATAACAGTCTTTCTGAAATGTTTTTTGATTTTATAAAAGTTTGTAAAAATAAAAATTATAATTCCTGCTGATATTCCTATTCCAAGTTTCCATAAAACACTAAAATTTGACCAGTAGATTATCAGTGTACCGATGATAAAAGAGATTAAGGAAATAATGTTTGCAAATGGAAGATAAAAAGGTCTTTTTTTATCAGGGTCTGATTTTCTAAAGACAATAAGAGCAACGGGCCCCAGTATATAAGTAAACACTATTGCTGACGTGATTATCCCGACTAATGATTGCCAGCTGGGAAACGGCAGTAAATATAGCATTGAAAGAAAAAAAGTGAAAATAAGCGACAGATAAGGTATCCCATATCTGTTTAAATTCAAATGAAATTTTTGGGGTAAAAATTTCATTTTGGACATGGCAAAAGTGACCCTTGAGGTAGTTCCCAAATAAACAAGTCCTGTTGCAAATGGGGATATTATTGCCCCGATGATAATCAATAAGGCAAAACCCGGCAGACCATAAAATTTGAACAGACTTATGAATGGAGATGAGGAATATCCAATGTTCCAGTTATTATTTTTTATAAATGGAACGGATGCTATAAAACTTAATGACAGAAACGCATATACGACAATCCCGATAACGACGGATAATATTGTTGCCAGCGGTATGTTTCTTCCCGGATTTTCAGCCTCACCTGAAAGTTCTATAGCCTGTCTGAAACCCAAATATGAGAATATAATTCCACCCAGAGACATGCTTTTCATGATACCGCTGTAGCCATAAGGTATAAAATTGTAGGTCGTAATATTTTTGAACCCCCCGTTTTGTATGGAAACATAAATAAGCACGGCTGCAGTAATTAGAGGAACGAAAATTTTAAAATATGTGAGAAAAACATTGGTTTTTGTAAATATTTTTGCTCCAAACAGGTTCAGGATAAAGAAAAAAAGAAGAATAAAAAAAGTAAAAATCAGTCCCTCCGGCGTAAGAGAATGATGAACAAAAAGATTGGGGACGTAAGAATTAAGATATTGAACTGATGCCTCTGCTTCAATACAGCTTACGGCAGCACCGGCTATGATAAGTATCCAGCTTGTTATAAATCCCAAAAATGCCCCATGTGTATATTTGGGATATCGTGCAACTGCGCCGGCAGCAGGAAGCATACTGCCGATTTCGCTGTAAACAAGTGCTATAAGCATGATGGCAAACCCGCTTATAATCCATGAAAATATGGATGCGGGACCCGCATATTTTGCACTCAAGGATATCCCGAGAAGCCAGCCTGAGCCAATAATTCCACTTATTGATGCAAATGTTAACTGTAATAAGTTTAAAGACCTTTTCATAATGCCTATTATATTAAAGTAAGAATAAGTTCTGGATTGCTCTTCTCTTCTTTATAACTGCTCTCTTTCAAATAAAGATTCAAAAACAATCCAAACTTATCATGGAAAAATAAAGCCTAACTTATTCATAAAATATCTTTCTACTTATGTCGGAATTTCAGATATATTAAGCGATTTTATTTTTGTCTGTCAATTTTCAGTTTTGAAAAAACGGCTGATTTGACATAAAGTGATTTTTTGTTTATACTTTTCCAAGTTCATAACTTCGTAAGGAGCGATAATGAAAAAAATTGCCATTATTAACCAGAAGGGAGGCTCGGGAAAGACGACTACGGTAGTAAATATTGGAGCCTATCTTTCTTTATTTGGGAAAAAGGTTCTGCTTATTGACCTGGACCCCCAGGCGCACACGACAATTCATCTTGGTTTTAATCCTTCAGATTTAAAAAAATCCGTTTATGACGTTTTGGTTAATGAAACGTCCATTGAAGAATCAATGGTTCCGACAAAGATGAAAAATCTTTTTCTTCTTTCATCAAGGATTGAACTTGCAAGTGCAGAGATTGAGCTTGTTAATACCATTGGCAGGGAGATTATATTAAGGGATGCTTTAAAAAAACATAAAAACTCATTTGATTACGTCCTGATAGATTGTCCTCCTTCCCTGGGAATTCTTACGCTTAATGCGCTGACAGCGGTAAAAGAAATATTTATTCCCATACAGGCGGAGTTTTTTGCACTTGAAGGACTGACAAAACTTATCCAGACAATTAAAATAATCAGGGAAAGAATAAATCCCGAGATTGAAGTATCCGGCGTGATTATTACGATGTATGACCAGAGAAAAAACATATGCAGGGAAGTCATGCAAAAAGTAAAAGGACATTTTAAAGATAAGGTTTTTAATACAAAAATCAGGGAAAACGTCCGGTTAGCTGAAGCCCCAAGTTTTGGACAGACTATTATTACTTTTGCCCCCAATTCTCACGGGGCAATAGATTATAGAGAGCTCGCAAAAGAAATCATAAAAGGAGGAGACCATGAAAAGAACAGGATTAGGCAGCGACCCGTTAAGCTGGATAACGCCCACAGTTCCGGAAGCAGAAAAAAAGGGAAATGAACTGCCTGAAGAAACAGATAAAAAAAACATAATAAAAAAAATGGAATCCGGTACCCCCAAGTTTAAAACTTTTGACGTCAGGCTCACTGTTCTTTTCAGGGAGGACCAGTTAACCTTCCTTGATAAAATAGTGAGGGAAGTAAATAAAAACAGAGACCATGAATACAGAAAAGAAAGAATTACGAAAAATACCGTTCTAAGAACGTTCGTGGATGCTTTTCAGAGTGCAAGATTTAACCTGAAAAACGTACAGGATGAAACTACTCTTCTTACCCGCATAAGGGAAATGGTAAAAAGATGAAAGGATAAAATATGAATGATTTTGAAAAAATCAATGAAGCGGCCGGTTTTATAAAAAAGATTATCAAAAACAAGGTGGAAATCGGGATAATGCTCGGCTCAGGATTAGGCGGGCTTGTGAATAAAATAAAAGTAAAAGAAACCATTCCATATAAGGATATACCCTATTTTCCTGTTTCCACGGTAGATGGCCACGCAGGAAATCTTAATTTTGGGGGGATTGGAGGAAAAAACGTAATTGCTTTTCAGGGAAGATTTCATTTATACGAGGGCTATTCTGCAAATCAAATAGCTCTTCCCATACGGACGTTAAAATTTTTAGGTGCAGAAATTTTTATAGAATCAAATGCCGCGGGAGGGCTGAATCCGCTTTTTAAACAGGGGGACGTCGTAATTATCAGTGACCATATAAATTTCCAGGGGGTAAATCCGCTTGTAGGGGAAAATGATGAAAGAATCGGTGTCCGATTTCCTGACATGTCAGAACCGTATTCACGGGAATTAATAGAAATGGCTGAAAAAATAGCCCTGGAGGAAAAAATCCCTGTCAGGAAAGGAGTTCTTGCAGGACTTTTAGGCCCTAATCTTGAAACAAAAGCAGAATACAGATTTTTAAGGTCCATCGGGTCTGATATGGTCACAATGTCAACAATTCCTGAAGTTATTGCTGCCAACCATGCAGGTCTAAAAGTTTTTGGAGTGTCTGTGATTACTGATATGTGTCTTCCTGATGCATTGAAACCTGCTTCATTTGAGGAAATCATTAAAGTAGCAATGAACGTTGAACCTTTATTGACAAAATTTATAGAAAAGATTATTATTAGGATAAATTAATATGAAAAAACTCAGACAGGAAGAAAAAATACAGGCTGATGGAAAAAATCCAGATAAACACATGGATGAACATGTTGAAAAGGTAAACATACGTTGCAGAAAATGTTTCATGGTGGAAGGTTATTTTCCTGATGAAACCGCCTGTAAACATTGCGGGGCAATAATTTACAGAATAGACGTTTATTAGGCATGGGAGTAAATCCTTAATTACAGGCACAATATATAGGGGGTGAATCAGTATTTTTTAATGTGGATAAAAATAGAGAACATTTTGAAAAGATTTTTAAACTCTTTAAAAGGGAAGTAGAAAGGGAAGGAATTGTCAAGGAACTAAAAAAAAGAGAATTTTATGAAAAGCCAAGCCAATTAAGAAGAAGAAGAAAAGAAAGGAAATACAGACCCCAGAGATCCAGATGAAAAAAATCTTTTATTCGGTTGCTTTAAATCCAAGTATTGATATAAGTTTTTCTTTGCCAAAACTTGTATTTGATGACATTAACAGGATAGAATCAAAAAGAATTGACCCTGGCGGAAAAGGAATTAACGTTGCAAAATTTCTTTATATTCTTGGTGAAAAAGTAATACCTATAGGAATTTTTGGTGGTGTAAACGGTAAAATTCTTATATCCCTGATAAAGAAAACAGGATTAAAAAACATTAAGATTTTTTCTGTCAGGGAGGAAACCAGAGAGATATTCAATTTTTTTTTCCCGACGGCAGGGTTCTCAGGATAAATGAAAAAGGTCCTTCAGTCCCACCTAACATTCAGGCTTTAATAGAAAAATATTTTTTAAGCATACGTGAAAAAAACGGATGGATTATTTTTTCAGGCAGCCTACCTCCAAAAATAAAATCTGATTTTTATGCAGAAATAATAAAAAAAATAAAAACAAGAAATCCATACATAAAAATTGCTCTTGATGCTGATGAGGAATTTTTAAACAAAGGCGGAAAATCATCCCCTGACCTTATAAAACCAAACCTTTATGAACTTGAACGGCTTACAAAAACAAGACTCAGGGATTTTTCACAATTTTTTAAAACAGGAAAAAATCTTATTAATTCAGGGATACAATACGTTCTTGTAACATTGGGGGAAAAAGGAGCTGTTGGTTTTTCAAAAACAGGTGTTTTCTGGTCAAAACCTCCAGGGACAATGGAAAAAAGTTCAGTGGGTTGCGGTGACGTATTCCTTTCAGGATTTTTACATAAAATTTCATCAGGCACTGATTTTGAAAAATCCCTGCAGTTTGCTGTTGCATGCGGAACAGCAAAAGTAAAAGAAGAAGGCACAAAAATGCCTCCTGTCCCGGAAGTCCAAAAAATATTAAAAGAAACCAGTATTATTTCCTGCCAGACCGTTCCTTATGAATTAAAAAAACTATTCCGCCTAAAAGGCTCTGGGTAATTGTCAGAAAAAATACAATCACATCCAATGCTATTGCATGTTCTTTCCCGATGTATGGAGTAAAAAAGAAAAAGTATGAAAATTCTCTTACCCCCAATCCTCCTATAGAAGGAATTATTTGTAACGTCCAGATAAGCGGGACAAAAATGAAAAAAAGATTCATTGAAATGTGCATAAAGACAGAATGAGGAACAATGGCTTTCACGATAAAATACTGCATGACTATTGAGAGCCCCTGGACCAGGAAGCTTATAAGGATTGCCCAAAGGACGTTTTTCCATTTCATTCCATAATTTCTTAAATAATAATAAAAGGTTATTATTTTATCCCTGATTTTGAACGGGATGTATCTCCCGAGAATTTTGGCAAGCTCGTTCCAGATAATAATCAGCCATCCAAGAAGGAGTATGATAAAAATTATAATAATGGCGGATACGGCCTGTGCAGGTATGTGTTTCCTGAAAAAAACAGCAGCAATAACGCCCATTGTTATAACAGAACAGGAGCCTATAAATCTGTCAAAAAAAACAGAGATGCCAAGTTTTAATTTTTCCTCCTTTTTTTTAACAAGATAATAGATTCTTGCGATGTCACCTCCGCTTCCAGTAGGAAGGAATAAATTAAAAAAAAGCCCGAGCATAGTCAGTTTCCATACGTAAGGATACCCGGATTTTTTGTCAAAAACCTTAAGAATGGCATGCCATCTTGAGGCAAGTAAAAAGGTGAGCAGAACGTTTAACAAAAACATAAAAACAATAATAGGCTTTGAGGAATGCTTTAAAACATTAAGAAGTAAATGTATGTTTATTTCCCTGAAAACAATAAAAAGAAAAAGTCCACTGATAAAAATTTTTATAAAAATATTAAGCAGGTTTTTTTTCATGTTTTTCCAATTCTTCCTTTACATGATTAAGCACACCATTAATAAATTTGGGGGAATTTTCAGAAGCATATTTTTTGCTTATTTCAATTGCTTCATTTATTGATACAGCAACGGGTATTTCAGGCAAAAACCAGAGTTCATAAGAAGCAACACGGAGTATATTCCTGTCTATTAAAGGCATCCTGTCTAATTTCCATTTTAAACTGGACTTTGAGATTAACCGGTCAATAAAATCAAAGTTCTGCAGGATTCCATTTACGATTTTAATGGTGAAATCTTTTGCTTCCGGGTTTTTATTATTTGAAAAGTCCATGTCAAAGGATTCCCAGTCTACGGGTAATTTGAAATTACAGGAGATTTCCATCTGGTACAAAATTTTTAAGGCATCTTCCCTGGCTTTTCTTCGGAGTGTCATTTAAGGACGCCGTTAAGATTAATCATTTCAATCAGGGATAAGGCGGCCTGCCATCCCTTGTTTCCCATTTTTGTCCCTGATCTTTCTGTTGCCTGTTCAATGTTTTCGGCTATAATAATCCCGCCTGTCACCGGAATACGTGCTTCAACATTTATATGCCCGAGAAACCTGTTAATCTGTCCCGCGATATATTCAGCATGCGGGGTCGCTCCCCTTATGATTATGGAAAGACATATCAGCCCATCATATTTTTTCAATGATACCATTTTTTGGGCTGCAAATGGTATTTCCATCGTACCCGGGACCCATGCCACATCAATATCATTTTCTTTTCCGCCATGTCTTTTTATACAGTCAACCGCACCATCTAAAAGATTTTTCGTGAGCAATTCATGAAACCTGCTTATTACAATCCCTATTTTTTTACCTTCTGCCAAAAGATTCCCTTCATATATATTCATTTTTCCCCCCTAATTTTTCCTATACTTTTTTCAGTAAGTGTTTCATTTTTTTCTTTTTTGTGCTTAAATATTTTTTTGAATACGGATTAGGTTCCATTTCAATTGGAACTCTTTTAACGATTTCAAGCCCATATCCTTCCAGCCCGATGATTTTACGTGGATTGTTCGTAAGAAGTTTGAGCTTTTTTACCCCGAGGTCCAAAAGAATTTGCGCTCCTATACCATAATCTCTCAAATCATCAGGATACCCGAGACGGATGTTTGCTTCAACCGTATCAAGATTTTCTTTCTCCTGAAGCTGGTAAGCTCTAAGTTTATCAACAATACCTATTCCTCTTCCCTCCTGCGGAAGATATACAAGAATCCCGCCCTCTTTTGAAATAATTGAAAGGGACTTATGCAATTGTTCACCGCAATCACATTTAAGTGAATGGAATATATCCCCTGTCAGACACTGGGAGTGCATTCTAACAAGTACGGATAAATCATTTTTTTCCAAAGGAAATTGTCCTTTTGTAAGAGCAATATTATAACTGTTTTCTATTATATCCCTGTAAAGAAAAATCCTGAATTCTCCAATATCCGTTGGTAAATTTACGTCCAGGACCCTTTCAATTAATTTTTCGCTTTTTCTCCTGTACTGAATCAGGTCTGCTATGGTAATGATTTTTATTCCATGTTTTTTTGATAGCCTGATTAGTTCAGGCAGTTTTGCCATTTTACCATTCCCTGACATAATTTCACAGATAACGCCTGCAGGATATAAGCCTGAAAGCCTTGCCATGTCAACCGAGGCTTCTGTGTGGCCTGCCCGCACCAGGACGCCGCCTGGTTTTGCAGCAATCGGAAATACATGACCGGGTTTTGCAATGTCTTCAGGCTTTGTTTTGGTCCCAATCAGTGACTTTATTGTTTTAGCCCTGTCATAGGCGGAAATACCTGTCGTTGTCCCATTTTTTGCATCAACTGAAACTGTAAAATCAGTTTTATGAAGAGCCGTATTTTCATCAACCATAGGTTCAAGTTCCAATTCTTCAATTCTTTCATGGGTTAACGCAACACAGATAAGACCCCTTGCAAATTTTGACATAAAATTTATTTTTTGGGATGTTACTGCCTCCGCTGGTAAAACAAGGTCACCTTCATTTTCCCGTTTTTCATCATCAACGATAATAATAAAATTTCCTTTTTTGAATTCTTCAATAGCTTCTTCAATGAAAGAAAAACTATTTTCAGAGATACGCGGATTTTGATATTTTTCTGTTTTCATGTTCAAGTTTGGTTTTAGCAATGGCTTTTACAGTCATGTCTATTTCCACGTTTACTGTATCACCTGCTTTTTTAGTAAAAATATTTGTCCTGTCCAAAGTATGCGGAATTATCCATATTATAATATAATCTGCTTTTATTTCTGCAACTGTCAGTGAGATTCCATCTATTCCTATTGAAGATTTTGGAAATAGATATTTTCTATAACCTGCCGGTATAAAAATTTTTATTGTACCTGTTTTCCCATTAAAATCCAGAGTCAGAATTTTTGTCTGAAAATCAACATGCCCGGATAAAAAATGCCCCCCTACCCTATCCCCGTATTTCAGCGCCCTTTCAAGATTTACAGAATCAGAGGTACGCCCGCCTAAATTTGTTCTTGACAGGGTTTCAGGAGAAACCGTTGCAGTAAAAGTTTTATTTACGAGCTTTTCAACCGTCAGGCAGACTCCGTTTACACTTATGCTATCCCCTGTTTTTATGTCTTCAAAAATTTTTTCCCCGAGAATAGATACAACCATATTCCCGCCTGAATACTTTCTTCCCGTAATCCTGCCAACTTCCTCAATTATTCCCGTAAACATATTTAATTGTTTTTTGCCCGGCATAACAACAAAACGTTTCCATTTATTTCTTTTACCTCTTCAATTTCAATATCCTGCTCTTCTGTAAGGGATTTTACCACCTCTCCATCTATAGGTGGAAACGTTGCATTCCCCCCTATTATTTTATTCCCTATAAATATATACATATTATCCCTGAAATTTTTTTCCCAGAATGACGTTAATATTTTTGTTCCACCCTCAACAAGAATTTTACCAATGTTTCTTTGATAAACCTCATTTATGACTTCTTCTATTTTTAATTTTCCATTTTCTAAATGTACGGCAACAACCTCTGTATTGGGCGAATATTTTTTTTGTTCAGCATTATTGTTGTTTGAAGTAAAAATAATAATCTTACTCATTTCATTTTTAAATATATTTGCATCCGGTTTTGTTTTTAAACTGCCGTCCAAAATTATTTTTGTCCACGTTTTTCTTTTAATAATCTCCTTTTTTACCTGGAATTGAGGACTAATATAATCCAAAAACGGATTGTCTCTTTCAATGGTGTTTATTCCCACAAGTATTCCATCATATTCAAATCTTAAATTTTTGGCATATAGTCTTGCATTTTCATTTGTTATCCAACTTGAAAAACCATACATGTCTGCAATTTTCCCATCTAACGTCATTGCCCATTTTAAAGTTATAAAAGATCTTTTCTTTTTTACATGAACAAGATAACTTTCATTTAATCTATGTGCCTCTTCCAATAAAAACCCCTGCTGCACCTTAATTCCATTTTTTTTAAGAATCCCAAATCCTTTTCCTGATACGAGTGGATTCGGGTCCTCCATACATGCAACAACTTCATTAATCCCTGAGCGGATTATCACATCAGTACAGGGAGGGGTTTTTCCCCAATGGCAGCATGGTTCAAGATTTATATATAGTCTTGCACCTTTTGCTTTCTCTCCTGCCATGTTTATCGCATTTACTTCTGCATGCGGTCCGCCAAAAAACTCATGAAAACCGGAGCCAACAACTTTATTGCCCCGAACAATTAAAGCCCCCACCATAGGATTAGGGCTTACAAGTCCCAACCCCTTTTTTGCCAGAAGGAGTGTTCTTTTTAGATAATGGACATGGACGTTTTCTTTCATATTTTATGATATTTTTACTACAATTTTCAGAGCTTCTCCTGCCCGGACTTTTCTTATTCCTTTTTCAATATCTTCCAAAGGGATAACCTCAGTAATAAATTTTTCAGGGGCAATCTTTCGCTGGCTTATAAGTTCTGCAGACTGGACAAAAGAAACCCTGTTGGAGGCAAATGAACCAAAAACAGAAATTTCATTGTAGTGAATTTTGTTGGAATCAATTGTGATATTGGAATTATCCTTTGGCAAACCACCGAAAAAACTTATTCTTCCTTTTTGCGCAATTATTTCCAATGCTTCCATTTGGGCTTCTTTGGCAGGGGCAGCAGTAATAACCACTTCTGCTCCAAAACCTGAAGTAATGGATTTTATCTTTTCTTTAATGTTTTCTTTTTTAGGGTCAAGAAGAATCAGTCCTTCAAATTTTTTTGCAAATGATTCAAGTCTTTGAAAATTAGGGTCAATAATAATAATATTTTCTGCTTCTTTTGCCCGGGCAATAACGGCATGCATTAATCCAATGGGGCCTCCGCCATAGATGACGACTGTATCCCCCTTTTCTATGTCAAGATAATTCTGACCATTTATTACACAGGATAAAGGTTCTATAAGCGCACCTTCAAGAAGAGACACGTTAGAAGGAAGTTTGACCCATGCTTTTTGTTGAACAGCAGGTTCGGGTATTGTGACATATTCAGCATATCCCCCGGAATAAAAATAACCTATTGCTTTTGTATCAGGGCACAGGTTGTAAAATCCCTTTTTACATAATGGGCACTTACCACATCCAATAGATGTAACAAGGACAATCTTATCCCCGATTTTCAGGTCTATATCACTTAATCCTTTTCCTATTTCACTGACTTCCCCTGTTATTTCATGCCCGATAACAGCAGGAGGTATAACCTTTTTATGCCCGGAAAAAAATATCCGGACGTCTGTCCCGCAGATAGCGCAGAAGGCAACTTTTACAAGAACCTCTTTTTCCCCGCATTTTGGTTTTTCTTTCTCTTCAGTTTTAATGTTTTCAATTCCATAAAATATAGCCGCTTTCATTTTATACCCCTTGTTGATTGGATTTTATATAAAAATATTGTGTTATTTTTATTTACAAAATTGGGATAAAGTTCAAAAACAATTTCTTCTCTTTTTATGACTTTTTTCCCGGTACGTTGTAAAATAAATTCCTTGTTAGATGTAAGTATGTTTTTTAATAAATTTTTATTTATTATGTTTATCCTTTAAATAAGGATAATTTATAATATATTCATCCTTCTGTCAAGGATACATCCTGCCTGAATTTTTGAACATATATCTTAGCTTGTGCTAAAATACACAAAATGAAGACATTAAGAGCAAAAAAAACCGGGTATGATGAGATTCAAAGATTTCTTGAGGAGGCATATGGACACTCATATAATTTTTTCCCGAACAATTACCCGCATGTATGGACAAAAGATACCATTCAATATGAAAACACTTTCATAATAAAAGAGGACGGCAGAATTGCTTCTCTCGTAAGACTCTTTCCCCTGAAATTACTGATTAACGGCGTGAAAATAAAGGTGGGAGGTATTGGAGGGGTTTCTACTTTATATGAACATAGAGGGAAAGGTTATATGAGTACTTTAATGAATGCAGTAATAGAACAGATGAAAAGAGAAAAATACCCGGTCTCTATTTTATGGGGGGACAGACACAGATACAAAAATTTTGGCTATGAAAACGCAGGGGATAGCGTCGTTGAAATTTGTATTTCTGCACGCGGTTTTGAAAAACTGAAGATAGAGCCTGCCCATGCCAAAAGATATTCAGGTGAAAAAGAAATTCTTAAAAAAATTATTGAAAGCTATAATAAACACTCTATTAGAAAGGAAAGAAGTAAAGAGGAATTTGCCGGGATTTTAACAAGACAGGGATTTTCAACATATTATGCCCTAAAAAAAGATGGGTTTGGATATATATCAATACAAGGAGAATTTGTGGCGGAATATGGAGGCAGTCCATGTATAATTTTGGGAATACTTAAATATTTAAACAAAAGATTCGGAACGGGAAAATTTCTCATGCACTTTCCATCATATTCTCTTATACCTGCTGAAATTTTACAGATTACGTCATGGTGGCATAATAAAATTTCAGCAGGTATGATAAAAATCATCAGTCTTAAAGATATTCTTCAAACTTATAGAGAAAAATTTAAAGACAGACTTGATAACCAGCAGGAAATTACATTTTCTATTAAGGAAGGAGAATCTGTTATAGTAAAAAATTCAAATGGAAAAATTCAGATTGAGGAAGGTAAAGGAGAAAACCATGTATACCTGACTGAACAGGAAATGGTGAGACTGCTTTTTTCTTCACCTGACTGGTTTTCAACTGGCGGACCTTCTTTTAAAATACTGAAAAACGTATTACCTCTTGAAATCTTCGTCTGGCCATTAGACCATATTTAATTGATTTTATTAAAAAAGAGGAAATTATTTTTCCCAAACAATATGACTGTTAATGTTATGTTTTTCGTAAGTTTCTAAAACATCTGAGCAAAACTTTTTTAATTCCTCGTTATTTTCACTCTTTGCTAATTCATAAAGACGAATAAACATTTTTTTGCCCGTTTCAGTTTGTTTAAGATTCTTTTTTATAAAATTATGTTGGGAGCATAAAGTTTGACCATTTTCAATTGTTGCTTCACCGCCAAAATCTTTTGGTTTTATGTGATCAACATGTAATTCAACACCGTCTTTTTCGCCTCTACCACAAATCACGCATCTATAACCATCCCTTTTTAGAATTGCTTCTTTTTGCGCGGCAGTAAAATCTTCCAATTCTCTTTTATATGCTTTATCGGGATCATATTTATAAATTCCCTTGGCAATTTTTATCAAAAAGCCGCTTTGGGATAATTGACGAATTGCTCTATCGGGATCACGAAAAACTTTTCCTGTTCTTCTTTTATAAGTTGCTACAATCCAATCAACAGCTTCGGGATGCTTTATATCTCTGTTTGGATTTTTCTTAAAAAACTCAATCAGCAAATCTGTTTGAACTAAATTATTATTCTTCTTTTTTTTCATAATGTTATTTGAATAAACCCGGTTGATTCATTTTTGCTTCTTGTTGTAGTCGTCTTATTGCAATATTGCAATAATCTTTATCAATATCCACACCAATCCCCTTTCTATTATATAAACATGAAGCAATAAGTGTTGATCCGCTTCCCAAAAACGGGTCTAAAACTGTATCATCAATAAAACTAAATAATTTTATACATCGTTTTGGTAATTCAACTGGAAATGCTGCAGGATGTCCACCCGCTCCATTTTTGCTTTGACCGGTAAAGGTCCAAATTCCATTTGTCCAATCCATAAATTCCTGTTTTGTAATATCGTTTTTTCTGCTGCCACCTGTTTTTTTCCAACTATCTTTATATAATACTAAAATCAATTCCACGGGAGCAATAACATAAGGAGCCGAAGCAGACATATATGAACCCCAAGCAGTGCGGCGAGAAATATTCCCCTCATTCCAAATAATTGTTGAGTGATATTTCCAACCAATATCTTTTGCAATTTGTGTAATATCAGCCCCAACTGATTTTTGACCACCTTTATTTTTATCAAGAGGTATATTTAACAGAAAACGTCCTTCGTTTTTTGTTAAAACAAAACATTTTTTAATCCATTTTTGGGTAAATTCCAAATAGTCATCGTAAGTTAAATTATCTGCATGAGAATTGTAATGAATATCAACATTGTAAGGTGGTGAGGTAACAATTAAATCAATGGAATTTTCTGGGATAGCAGTTATTTTTAAAATATCTTCATTGAAGATTAAAATTTTATCGTTTTCAAAATACGGTTTTTGAGATTGTATACTATAAACTTTTTCCGTGTTTTGTTGTACAGTAATTATATGTTGCATAATTATTTATTGGTGAATACTTTATTTTTAATAATATTATCATTAAACTAAAAAAAAGAAAAATTCTTTAATTGGTGGGTCTTCTGCGGAAAGAACGGAAATGGAAATTTTTTTCATATCAGGAAAAACATCGCTGGGTGTTTTCAGATTTTCTTTTTTGGCAGCCGTTTACGGACAAGTGAAAATATGGTTTCGATTTATGTATGCGGTGACATTCTGTCTTTTAAACTACATTTAATTTTGACAATTTGTAAAAATATATGCTAAAGTTTTAGTAATAATTTAATTTCTAAATTAAAAGTGAACTTCTTTTTGTTTATGCGTAGTACACAGATGGGGTTCACTAAGATATTTACGGAGAAAAATAAAAAATGGAAAAAGTAAAAATAGGTGTTATCGGTGTTGGTGGAATGGGTATAGCACATTGTAATATGGTAAAAGAGATTCCTGAAGCGCAACTGACAGCAGTCAGTGATGCAAATAAAACCGCTGCTGAAAAAGCAGGAAAAGATTTTGCTGTTCAATTTTTTTCAGATTATAAAGAACTTATAAGAAGCGGGCTTGTAGATGCAATTATTATTGCTACGCCTCATTACTTTCATCCTGAGGTAGCAGTTTTTGCAATGGAAAACGGACTTCATGTTCTTACAGAAAAACCAATATCTGTAAGTGTCAGCCAGGCGGATAAAATGGTATCGACAGCAAAAAAAACCGGGAAAACTTTTTCAATAGTATACCAAAGAAGAACAGAACCATTTATACGGGCAGCGATAGATATTGCAAAAAGCGGGAAATTGGGTGACATACACAGAACTTTATGCGTAGACTCATGGTATAGGACACAGGCATATTATAATAGTGGAAGCTGGCGGGCTACATGGGCAGGTGAAGGTGGCGGCATTCTTATAAACCAATCTCCTCATACCATAGACCTTTTTATTCTTCTTGGAGGAATGCCCAAAAAGATTGAAGGAAAAGTACGGACAAGATTTCATAAAATAGAGGTTGAAGATGAAGCATCCGCGCTTCTTGAATATGAGAATGGAGCATGGGGATATTACTATGCTACGACAAATGAATTTCCTGAAGGATTTCACATTGAAATAGTCGGGGAAAAAGGTAAATTAGAGATAAACACCCCAAATGAGATAAAATTTTATTCATTTTCAAGAGGTTTGACTGAATTTATGTTTGCTTCTGATAAAATGTGGGATAAGTTAGACATAAATAAAGAAAAAATAGAACTTATTGATTTACCCTCCGGACATAAGGTGATAATTCAAAATTTTTGCAGAGCAATTTTGTTTAATGAACCCCTTATAAGTCCGGGAGAAGATGGAATAAAAGCTATAGAATTTATTAATTCTGTAATTTATTCCGGGATGAAAAATAAAAAAATAGAGCTGCCTTTAAATAGAAAATCTTATGATAAACTGCTTTCCCAACTTCAGGCTTCATCAAAACAAAAAGAAAATGTAAAAGAAACAAGAGAAACCGACCCCCAGCATAAAAAATAGGATAGTTATTCTTTTTCCATAACAATTACACTGCTTTTCATCCTTTTGAAACAGACAAGAAACCGTTTGTTATACTCTCCTATTATTTGAGATTATTTTTCTTCAGCAACTCAACATCGTCTAAATATGCATTAGACCCGGGCATTACTCCAACTACAACATTGAAAAACTTTGCATCGGGGTTTTGTCTGTTATATATCCATTCGTATTTAGTCCAGTTATCGGATATCTTAAATGTTTGCATGGGAGCACCTACACATGCTCCACCGGTGGTGTTTTTGTATTCATAAGTTCGCAGGTATATGGCACCCTTGCCGCGAGCATAAACACTGATAATATATGTTGGACCGGCTACAAAGCTACCTGAATAAATATCCATTTGCGTGTCTTTGCTGGTACTCATAAAAAGTGCGTGCTTTCCGGAATAGATATTTTTCCCCGGTTTGCCTTCCACCACCCGTATCTTTCCACTGCTTCCCTGAAGGACCCATTCACTGGGAAGAACAGCAATTGGTCCATCCGCCAGATTGCATCCTTGTTTTCTTGTTCTCTGCAGATAATCGTTGGTACCGATTACTATCTCATCCACCTTTTCAAACCCCGGGTTATCAATGAGGTTTTTCTTTTCCACCTTTATCTGTTTAGCTGCAAATACACCCGTCACAAATACAGCGGCCAGCGCCGATACTAAGAACGTTTTGTATAACATAGTTTACCTCCCTGTTTTTTCTACAGCAAAATTTGCTGTAGCAGTTAAACCGCTTGCCAATTCTGTTGCTGTTATCCTGTAAATGCCTGGCTTCTCATTCAGGGACAGCGGTACGATTTTATTGAAACCGGCGTTCGCGGTAACGAATCTACCTGTATAATAAGGTATGTTTTTCCCATTCGGGCCGAAGACTTCAACTCTGACTCCCAGACCACTACCATCAAGTTCCGCAGGCAATATCACCCGGTAAAATACATCTTCTCCCTGCAGATATGTCTTTTTGTTCAAGAAAATTTGCACGTTACTCACTTTTTCCGGCAGGCAGGCAAAAAGCCGGGCTTTTCCCGTCGGCACCGTTGTCACTACGGTATCGGTGTAACCAACGAACGTATTGTCACGCATGTTATAAACCCAGTAAGAACCCGGTAATTTTACTGTTATCGTGTCGGTACCCACAGATTTGACACGCAGTCCCCGCAGCAATCCCAGGTATAATGCTTTCCCATTTTCAAAAGTTGATATTTCTATACCTGTGGCCGGAATACCGTCCTTATCAAACACCTGCACTTGCGGAACGATACCTGAATATTCTTTAATCATTCGCACAAATCCCAACCGACCATCTGCTTCCAAACCTTTCCTTTGGAAAGAATATCCACTCAGACTGTTTCCTAGATAAACCGCCCTGCCTTTACCATATTGATTGATATTAAGTGGGGTGAATGAGCCAAACACTTTTTGTAACCTGCTCTGCTTAAGTTCCTTTCCATGTTGGTCCATAATACCGGGAGAGAAATCTGCAAACAGTAAGTCACCCTTGGCAACAAACTTCTTGATGCCGATAATTTCCTCTTTAGAGAGTGCCTGGCTATCGGGTAGAATCAAAACCTTATACTTATTAAGATTACCCCGTACAATATCCTCGCCGGTGATTATGTGGAAACCACTGAAACCTGCATCATCAAGAGCAGTGATGAAATCATTGAGTGATTCCTCATATGTGGTTTCCTGGCTACTGAAATAACTAGCGAAAAAGGACGGCTGAGAATAAAGAATGGCAATGGGATCTTCATGCCTTTTGGAATTGATGAGCAGAGTACCAATTCCCCGCTCAATTTCTTTAGCTTCCCTGCTGGCTTGCCGAAAACAAAGCAGAGGTTCGGAAACATCAGGCGTGAAAGCTGACGTCCCGCCTAATCCTTTATCATTGAAAGCGGCCCACCACATGACATCGTTCAAACCACTGAATAGGTTATGCCAGGGTGTATATTTCATGGTTTCTTCATCGTCTGTGCCTGGATAAAGACCTATCCATGATCCGGAAACGCTCTTGGCTCCAACAAACGAACGCACCATACCTTCCATGAGATAAGAATTTCCTCCCAGACTGAATCCGCCAATTTGCGGAAGGATGCGACCCCAGTCAAAAGAATAGCCATAAGAAAAGTTGAGGACATCAAGACTCACCCGCGCCTGTGGGTCTACTTTCTTGATGGTTTTAATGATATTTTCATAGGTGCGGTCCCACAGGTCACTCATGAACAGGCGATAGTCCATCCACTGCGAATACCGATTTTGTTTGTACGCATCAATAAAAGTAATCGGTTTTACATCCTTCCATGTTTGAAACGTTGTCCCCCACTCCATGTTAAGCATATCCAGACTCAAATATTTTTTCTGGAGGTAATCTATGAAATCGGCCTGACACGTAGGAGAAAGGCAGATGCCATCCTGCGCCAATGAGCATTCTTCAGCGACTGAATAAGCCAGTGTACTGTACGGAACATAAGCAGCGGCTTTAGTAGATACTTCTTTCTTCATTTCTTTGATAAACTCCATATCAGAAATGTCCGGCACTTCAACCGGGCCGTTCGGCCCCTGTTTCTGGCTCTGCCATATTCCATACATGTACGGCTCCGCCGGAAGATTCATACGGGACAGAAACCGGGCGCTTTTTTCGTAAACAGCATCAGTCCCCCAAAGAGACATAGCATATACTGCGTTTACTCCATAGGCCGCGCTTTGCTCAAGTATGATTCTGTTGATGTAGAAGAACGGTGCAGCCCACATAATAAAATGAAAATTTTTTATTTTTCTGGAAATCGGAATAATTGAAAAATGCGTGGTTTTTTCTTCAATCACTCCATTAGTGTCAACGAGTCGGGCAGTAATATTGTAAATCTTTGACAGAGGATTCTTGATAGTAAAGGAGAACTCCGGTTTATTGTCTGTCTGTTTCGCCACCAGTCTATTGTAACTGTCATTTACTTCTATCTCCAGAGAAACGCCTTTTGCCAGAGGATTTTTCAATATTACTTTACCTGTTACGGGATTTCCTTCCTTCACGTACGATTTGTTCAACACGAATCCGACAAGATGGTCTCCGGTAACCACATGAAAGAAAACCGATGCCCAGGTGACAATTTTTTTGTTTTTCATGACCCATAGGTCTGCCACGTGCAGGCCTCTTTTAAGATATGGCAAGGACAGGGAAAACGTGACGGTCTTTTCAATGGCGATATTTTGGCTTCCTTTGGTTTCTATACGGTTTTCCCGGTCACGTATGTCATAAATAAGTTTATACCAGCCTTTCCCCGGCAATGTCCGGGTCAACACGAATTTAATCGGAGACGCAGGCAGGTTTGCGCGATCAATTTTTGTATTCTGACCCACCACATCAATAATTTTCACTTCAGGTTCTCTGTTACCCACCCATAAGGCAACCCGGGCGATAATAGAGTAATAGTAATCATAGAACAACGGATCATATTCAACATAAGGAGTGAGGGCAATATATAACGGCAAGGAAGATACTGGATAGCCATCCTGCATCACACCGCCGTCATTGTAGTCAATTTCCGCTACTCGGCCATTTCCCAGATGACCGGTCCTCACAACCAGAGGTCCGCATTGACCTTGCTCAGGGCGTGATGCAAAAGGGAGCATCTGTATGGGCATCCCTGTGAGAAAATCTTTGGGATTTTCACTATCCATTTTGAAACCCGGGTACGTCCATTTCTCAATTGTTGCTGTTGACGTAATCAAAAGGAGACCTGTTCCCGCGCGGACTTTCTTCAGGATAGACTCCTTGACCTGGTCAGGAAAAGTATCCCAGACTTTACCGATAATAATCAGATCGTATTTTTCATCCGGGCCAAGTCTCTCTTTCACCAAGCGGTCCAGGACAGACTGGTCAACTGCGTCATAAAGATTACTTCCTTGATGCTCTTCGCCGAAGTGATTATGACTGTAGGTCATCAGCCACTTATAGTCCATTGAGAGTCTTTCTGCAAGTTCTACTGTTTCCCGCGAAGCCCAAGTCGGTGAAATCACCAATATCTTCATCTTCCCGTCGTAATATGGATTTGCCCAGGAAATGTGCGGAGTCACCAGTGTACCTGGCATTCTATCATACGGCTGGTTAGGGCTACCATACGGAGCACCGTTCCCAATGGCTTCGGAAAAAAGCAGAGATGGTAGAATAAATACGATTGTCAATACTATAACAATCCACATCCTCTTTAATCTATATTTTTTCATTAGTGCTCCTTTTCGTATACTATGTTAATGATTAAATTCATCTATTAATCAAGAAAATCACGGCTTTTGGTTCATAGCCGATATCCATTTAATTTCCTGTATTATATCCTGGTAGTGAGTGAGAATTGTTTCTGCTTCCGAAAAGTCGGGATGGGGCCGGTTCATTAACCTGATGTACGATATACGAATTGCTTCAAACCTGTGTAGTATTGAAATATCATTGGTTCTCTTTAAAAACCTTTCTATCTTCATTTCCGCATCTCGGCAGTACAACGGAAATTCTTTTCGCCACCATTGCTCCTGATTACCGAAAACCAGAAAACCGAAATCCCCCGGCTGGGCAAAATACAGTCCTACACCCATCCAAGTACTAAATGGTACTCCACCATAATCCCTGCAGATATTTATCCCCCAAATCTCGCCATCTTTCGGCAGCAATGAGGATAAGGACGACCACGGAATACGCACTTCCATCATCCAGCCATCTTTTTCTTCACAGCTGAAAGTCTGCCAGTCATAGTTTTTCGGGATGGGGCCAAAACCTGCGTAACTTCCTCCCTGAGGATTAGCGGCAAATTGGTAATATTTAGAACGGGTCAATCCTGGGTCTAAAAATATCTCAATAACATCGCCATTAGGCCACTGTCCTGCCGGGGTTTTCTTAATGCCGTGTTCCATTTTGCCTTTACAGTATATCATGATGTAAATGTTTTTCTGGTCGTATAAGACGGAAAACCGTGTCTGCATATCTGATGATACAGATTTATCCTGATTGACATATTGCAGAAAATTATCGCCGATATTTGCTTCACGCCAACACTGATTTTTAAGAGATACTCCTATCACAGGAGGCTTTGTTATGAAACAAGCAAATATTACTTTGGAACTATTAGCCTGTGCGGTAAAAGCAAATGAAGTTATAGATAAAATTATAATCAAAAGACACAATAATATCATTTTCATAGCTATTTTCCCCGGATACTATGTTTTTAAGACATGTCTATTATTAAAATCCTGGATTATTCCAAGTTACGTTACCAATATATCCATCATAAAAAGGGTCCCCTTCGTATTGCAGACTTCCACTATACTGGGCTGCGCTGTACCACCCGACAGACCCGTCCAAAAAGAGGTAAAGACTGCCTCCATTATCTATTCCCGGCAACCAGAAGGTGGTGTCTGGACTCCCCACGAAACAGCGGCCACAATATGACACACGATAATAATATAAGTTCCCATTAAATTCAGGAGAAGCAGGGTCGTATACCCATTGCCCATCACTAACAATAATATCTTGTGAGGGTTTTTCTATAACGTTCAATGATTGCGGACCATACATCCCAAAGACCCCGGTTTTTCCGTTCCACAGATAACTTATATCAGTAAATCCATAGTAGTTTGAAAGTTGTGTCCCGGCAACAGGAGAATACAGAATTCCATTGACTCCTTTGGTCGCATCAATACCATAACTTGCCAGATAAGAAAACCATCTCTGCCAATTCCCCCCAACAAAGGCGGTCCCGGGGGGCAAAAAACTATTATTATCCTGTGTATACAGCATTATCGCCAGACCGATTTGGTGCAGGTTGTTCATGGAGACCGATTCTTCTGCTTTCTCTTTTGCTTTTGCCAACGCCGGTAGCAACATCGCTGCAAGGATAGCGATGATGGCAATTACCACCAGGAGCTCTATAAGTGTAAAACCGATTTTTCTTTCTTCTGTCCACCATAAGGATTGGCGGATGCTTCGTTTCACTCCTGTCCACCATAAGGATTGGCGGATGCTTCGTTTCACTCCGCACATTACATTTCGCATTTTTTGTTCCTCCTTTTTGGCATCACTGCCATAGTTTACGTTGTAAATGAGTTTGACTATTTACATAATTATATAGTTAACTTATAAAGTTTGTCAAAATTCTTGTCTTTTACTTAAAACTTTCACTGTTTCTTCCTGTTATTTTACGTGCTGACTGTCAAGCAACTGCTCCAGACCTGCATCATAGATTGATGCTTGTGCAGGGATTCCATATTTATCCCAGCCCATCATCTCGTAAAACATCTTTCTTGCCATTGTAAATTGAGATTTATTGATTATGTCACCTTTTCTTGGCCCGTCTGCGACTGGTTCCGTATAAAAACGTTCAGGGAGTATGTCATTGTCTATTTCCAGTCCTTCTCTAACGTTATACCAGCGCATCAAATGGAGTCTGCGTTCTCCTATTTTCATCATTTCGTAGGAGCTGAATTCCCATCCGGTAATCATGCCTACCAACGTTGTAATCTCATGCAAAGACAGTATCCGGGTTGGTGCAATGGCAAATATGCATAGGTCCAGGCTGTCTGCAGCTGACCATAAGGTTAAAAGTGATTTAAAGTTCCGCACCTTTTCAGGTCCTATGTAGTTCATCGGTATACGGGTGAGAATGCCTAATGTGCGGGAAAGATTTAGAGAATGTTCCCATCCGACTTTCGTATCAAAATCCCAATCATGTTCACAGATATCGTATCTAGGACCAATAGGGGCAATCGCGTATCCGAGAGCTAAATTTGTCTGGCTGCGCGGTTCAAAACAGACCATTTCCAGTCCCTTTACGTGCATGGCATAACGTTCGCAATCCTGTCCAAATTGTTTAGAGGCTCGGCGTGTTCCTTCTGCCAGGATGTTTCCTAATCCACGTCTGCACACAATATTCTCCATAAGTTGACTCACCCCTTCTTTGTCTCCGAACTTTACGGGTATGCTATCCGGTGAGCCAAGCAAGCCTTTTTCAAATAATTCCATGGCAAAAGAAAGTGTGAATCCGAGAGATACAGGGTCCATGCCCTGCTGATTACAAAAATTATTTGCCGATAAAATCCAATCCAGGTCCACAATGCCGAGGTTTGGACCCATGGTTCCGCTAACCTCCTGATGAATGCCGCTTGCCCGGATGTCAAGTCCTTGTGAGTTAAGCGGATGTAGAATTTTAATACAGCGATTTGGGCAACCCGGACATGAAATATATCCATTATACCTGCGGAGAAACTCTTCTTTTTTGAAACGTTCAGTTTCAGTAATGGTGGAAGCAGAGTAGTTACGGACGCACAACGCTGCATCTAATCCATGCAGATAGAGCCAGCATGAAAAACCCGGTGGTTCATATTGCCAGCGGCTCAAATCATTTTTGATAATGCGGGATTCAAAAAACGATTTAAGTTTTTCCGCACCAGCCTTATCGGCAATCTGGGGGAGGGTGCCTCCTTTTAATACCACTGCTTTTAGATTTTTTGACCCCATTACCGCACCCATACCCATGCGTGCTGCCTGGAAAGTTCTGTCCGTAACGATAGAGGCAAACCGCACCTGTTTTTCACCTGCAGGACCGATTGCTGCAACATGGACGTCCTTTCCAAATTTTTCTTCCATTGCGTCTACTGTTTCTCCAACGGTTTTACCCCATAGTTTTTTTGCATCATGAAACGAGATATGTCCATTATCAATCAGCACTATGGCTGGCTCCCGGGAACGGCCTTCAAAAACAATAGTGTTTGCTCCTGATGATTTTAATGCTACCCCCCATGGACCTTCAGTGCGTGTTTCACCTATTCCGCCGGTTAGCGGACTTTTGGCTGCAGTGGTAAAACGGGCAAGACCTGGAGCAGATTGACCGGCAATTACGCTGGAAGTGAAAATCAGCAGATTATCAGGGCTTAACGGGTCAATCCCGGGAGAACATTTTTCAATAAGAAGAGCCGTTGCCAGAAGACCGCCACCTATGTATCGGCGCCAGAAAATGGCATCCCGTTCTTCTGTTCTCCACGTTCCTGAAGACAGGTTTACCCTGATAATTTTTCCTGTATGGCCATAAGTATCTTTTATCATATTCTCTATTCCGCTGGTTCAAGCAGCATTGCCCGAAAACTGCGTTTTGGTATCGTGACCGTCACTGTTCCGTTGACCAATGGGAATGATACGGGTTTTCCCGGTACCGTGATTACAGGTGGTTCCGGGTCCCCGTTGTTGGCGTACCAGCCAGGTGCTCCGTACCATGTAAATCCGAAAGAGCGGAACACGTCAACCAACCGGCCGTTTTCCATTCCCTTAAACCCGAGTTTGCGGGTGTTCAGGGAAATCGTCACTGTAACGTCATGGTCCGTATTGTTCATGGGCGCCAGCATTATCCAGCCATTGGGACTGGTCCCGGCGTCCAGCAGATATTTTTTCGTTGCACCGGTGACTGAGAAATTTTCAAAATCCACTGCCCTGATATTCTGTGGTATTACCGGCACCTTGGGTTTGGGCAGGCCTGTGGGGCGCCAGTACAGTGAACAGACAATCTTTTCCGGGATACCACCCTTCATTTTCAGTACATTGCCGTTTTCCCAGTAACCGAGGAACCGCACTGAATTGTCCCATTCCATCATGCGGTAAATTTCATTCAGCCACATCCATGGTAGTTCCAGGTCATTACCGCCGATAATCCATGCATCATGAATGATACCCAGTCCTGCTACGTGTTCGTAGTCTTTCCAGCGGGGCAGTATCCAGACACCGTGTTTGCCATTTTTAGGCGGTACAATCATCTTACCGTACCATTCTGCCCGTTTTTCTCTGTCAGTGCCTGCCAAACAAGCCAGTTCCGTCAGCCAGGCGGTAAAGTACCCCGTTCTTTCTTTGTTGAACCAGTAGCGCGCCTTGGGGATGTTTACCACGTGATAGTAATTCTTCTCCGGAAAACTGCCTATTGCGCTGATAAGACCTTCCCCCATCCATATTTCATCAAAGAAGGGGTCTATAGGACCACCCATGCCATAATCGTCTCTTATCCAGCCGTATTTGGGATGGGCGGTTTTGATAACGTTATAAATTCGTTCATAATGACGCCGGGTTGCCAGAAGCGTGCCGGTAGGTTGGCGTACTCCGTGTTTGTCAATGTACCCGCAGCCGTGGGCTTCGTTTGCGTCTAACGGCATGGCCGTGCAATCAAAGTAGAGACCCCTCAACGGATATTTCTTGACAAATCTGTTCAGCATCCAGATGAAAAGGTCGCTTGCCGAGGAAGCAGCGCTCGCAGGTCCCCAATCCTTGCTGTTCGGGTCCGGCGGCGTCAGCTGCGAAGGAGTAAACTGCCATTCGCGCCACCACTTTGCGTATTCCGGTGAACCCACCCACATGTATGGGCCGAATGCATACCACAGTTGAATGGGAAAATATGGTTTCTTCATGTCTTCAGCCATTTGTTTATATTGCTCCGGCGGCAACGTGGGTTTGGGATAATTGGGCATGGCAAAAGTCCAGTCACCTGCATAGTAATTGACTCCCCGGTACAACATTATTGTCCGCCAGTCTTTTCTTATTGGTTTGTAGGGTGTGGACGTCCAACCGAACGTGATTGTGCGCGATTTCTGCAAATTTGTCGTTTTCTGAATCACAGGCAAATCAATTGTCACTTCTTTTGGTGAAGCCGTGATGGTGACCTGCTCACCGTTTGTTACCCATCCACGCTGGTCCTGCCACCAGTACTCAAATCCGGCTTTTTCATTGCCGAACCAATAGCCCGCATAAACGGTTTTCCACTGCCGGTTCGTGACCAGAGCAGGTCCATCTATGGAGGTCATCTCCGATGTCTTGCGGTTAAGGGGAATTTCTATGGTCAGATGTTCTACGGTCTCCCCTGCAAACGTTATTTTCATCCATGTAAATCCGTCAAACGACACCCGGCCATTGACGCGCACGGAAAGATTGCCATCTTGGCCTGTACTTATCCATGAGACGCTGCGCCGGGTTCTGCCTATTATCCGGAATGAAGAAGCCGCGGTTATCACCCGTTTGCCAGCCGCGGTTTTCACCAAAAGCCGCACCGGTCCTGCCAGAAGCGGTTGGCCATTGGAAACAATCGAAGACGGAAAAAGAGTATGGTTGAACGACGTCTCTTTCAGCAGGCAGAATATATGGCTGCCGGACGTTTGCATGTTGATCCATGGTTTGGGCACAGCAGCAGTGATGCCGATGGTGTTGTGATACCATGCCGGCAAAGGTTCTTTCTTGTATGGCCGGCTGTACTCATCAATCTGCCGTCCATCTTTAAACAGCCTGACAACAACGGTATATTGACCAATGGATAAGTTTTTTGTGTTGAACCGAATGGTAACGGCAGGGTTTTTGAACTCGGATATTTTTTGGATTGCGGCAGTTGAACCATTCTTGATGAGCGAGACCTCAGCACTTACCCCGGTCCTTGACATGGGCGTAACCGTTACGTCAAGTTTGCCCCATCCTGGGTAGTCCGCCAGGTTAACTGTCACCGAAGGCACGAAAACAAACGGAATAGTTCGCGCAAGCAAAACGCTGCCGGCAGGATTTTTGATTTCCACGGCTAATGCCATGTCGCCTGGTTTTTCCAGTTTGCGCATAAGTTTGAAATTAATCGGAGCAGACCATATTTTGACCTTCTGTTCCAGATTGAACTTATGGCCATAGCCCTTGCCGAGAACTGAAACCGTATATTCCCCAGCCGGACCCGAAATGGAACCATGCAGGTCAATGTTGCCGTTTTGTGGTTTGCCTGCCGATTCTATGGACGCGCACGCGGGCGAGCCCAAAAGCAGTTTCCCCCAGTCAGGATGGCTCTGCGGGTCCGTGCACAGGGCATTTTGCGATGACGAGAATAGTTTCCATGAACGCAGGACGTTGAAATCAATTATGTCTCCGGGAACCGCCCCCAGTTCAGATAGAGGTATCGTGCATTCGCCGGTCCATGCATTGAAGTCTGAACGTGCGTAAAACCTGCCTGCCGAGTTCCATGACTTGTTGCCATCTTTACTGTCGTAAAGAACGCCTTTGGCATTAAGCAGATATTGGTAAATATGGCCGTCTTTGGAGTGAAACATAAACTCAATGTTGTCATCGGATGCGACGTTGCCATCCCGTGTCAGTACCCCGGCAAGAAACTCACCGGTCGGGTACCAGACAGGGTATTTTTGGATGGACTTATCAACAGGACAGACAAATGAAATGTAGAGATTTTTGGTATCGCAGGCGAATCTTACCAGTGTGGGGTCTTTGTCCAGCACACCAACCCGTCGTTCTATAAAGCAGCCCTGAGCCGGCATGTCTGTCAGATTAGGAAAACCACTGGTAGACGAATCCTGTGCCGGCAACAGTGGTGCAGCAACAACCGCTGGCACAAAAGCCCGTTGAGGCTTGTTAACAAAGGCGTTTGGCATGTTACCGAGTTGCTGACTGGTTGTCACGTGGCCCCGCTCAAAAAGACTGCGTATTTCTTCACCTGTCAGGGGCCGGCGGAATATCTGGAACTCACTTATTACCACGTCATCCTCAAATTTTTTTGTCTGAAAAGGCATCCAGGTTAACCCCTGCAAGGCGATTTCAAACTTTTCCGGCGTAATAGAAAGAACACCTGTTCCTGTGGAAATACCTGAAAGACGACCGTTGAAATAGGCGCGCGCCTCACCCTTGCGCCAGGTCAGAGCTAAAAAAATCCAGTGGTTAGGTTCTACGGAACCATCATATAGATAGCCACTTTTTTTGTTATAGTTGTACTGATAACCACCGTAGGCATCCCGGACAACGTGAATGGGCCACATCTCAAAGAAATGCTCTTCCATGTTATTGGTGTTGGGAAGCGGTTTGAGCCAGAACGCCACGGTTCCGGAATCACCGAAGATGTTGGCTTTCTGGCCATACATTTCTTTACATGCCCTTCCGCCTTTATTTCCGCTGTAATAGTCAATTCCGCTGTTTTTTCCGCCGAAGAGCCAGCCTTTTTTTATCACACCTTTCACGATGCGTCTGGATACGTCAGACGGCATTTTTGCTGGCGTAGCGGAACCCCGTGCGAATTCGGCTTTCAGGCCGTGTTTGAAGGAAACATAAAACAGCAGGTCTCCGGAATCCAGCGCTGCCGCTGAGCGGCAGAAAACAGCCGCAGCGATGATGCAGATAACGAACATAATAACACGGGTTTTCATTTTATCCTCCGTATATAGTGTGGTTATCGTAAATATTTACGAATAATTATATAGTTAACTTATAAATTTTGTCAAATTTTTATTTTCATAATAAATTTCAGCAGGTCTTTTATTTCCTTAAGTCAGTGAAAAATTCTTTACAGCACAGTTGCAGACCATGTCTGCCCAAGTAGTGCAGTTTCCGGCCAATAAGTTGTTTGTTGAGATATGTCTGTGGCTGATACAAAGAAAAACAAGGAACCCGGTTTAACAAATTTACCAGGGATAAACGATTCATACGAATTACGAAATCTCCGTATCATATTTACATAATGCCATCTGTCAGAGGTTTTGTAATGTAGCCGGACGTTTTTTATCTGTTGATGAGTTACTACAGTCGCGCGGATACGCACAGAGCTGTTTGCTTCAAGAATGGAAACCGGTTTGGGAGCAACAATCATTGGCGGACAGAAATAGACGTCCACAGGGTGCGAGTGCGGACTTTCCCATCCATTTCCCGCAATGGCAGTAACAGTATAAAGATAATGTCCGTCAATACAGGGTTTATCAATAAAAACAGGCTGATGTATTGGTTTAGGCGTGAGACGTTTGTGTGTTCCGGAAATAACGTCGGTTCTATATACGTGGAAAGAGACTGGTGTGTTGAGGGAAGAACCCTTTGATACCGTTCTCCAGCTGAGAAGAAAGGTTTTTTCATCCATAGAAAATTCAATTTCACGCGGCGGGCATGCAGGCATAAATGATTCAAGACGTTCAATGAACTTCCAGTATGCTGCTACAGGTTTGATGTTAACTGTTGCAAGAACGCCAAATGCACAGCGTGTCGTGAGTTTACGGGTAAGAGCAATGACGGCATCCTGCATTCCTGCTGAGATAAGCCGTTCGTATGCTCTGGCAGCCGTTTTTTCAGCAGACGTATTATCACTTAAGTGCCGGTAACGTTCACATTTCTGTAAAGCGGATGGAACCGTTTCACCAAATGCTAATAATACTGCAGTCCCGTCATAGTGTGTAGCAAAATCAATGGTTGCAGCAAGATAATTCATACGTTCCATACTTCTCAGACGCCCTGCAGATACCAATGAATTGCCAACATTTTGTAAATCCGCTCTGATATATTGTAACGTTTGCATGTGGTCTGACATACCTGCATTGCGGGACAGATGATGCGCTATAAGCCAAAACATATCCACCGCAGAAAACTGTTCCGGTGTCATTCCCTGCAGAATAAGTTTAGAGCGAGCCTCAAAGGCAAGCTCAATCATTGTTTTTATCTCAGCCCGTAAACGTTCCGTGTTGTTCTCTCTATGAAGTCGCTGTAAACGTTCGCATATTTCTTTAAATTCCGGAACTCCAATCCAGTTAACGTTTAACAATGTCTTTTTTTTGTTGTCATGGTTGAATTGTTGCTGAAAAAAAGCGACATCCGTACCTGCAGGTATCCGTCCCTTAGCTATGAATGGTTTTGACAGTGCTTCAACGGCATGTTTAGCAAAAGTAAGAAGATAGTCAGGTACGGTACTATTGAATTCAAAAGGTATGTGCGGCTGGTAACCGGTGAAAACCATTTCTCCGATTTCAGGGGTTCCATGTACGCCTGTCCAGCGTTCACCAAGACGTTGTAATTGCAATAAACGTTTAGCCATCATATCCGCATGTTCTGGTCCGAATGCATCCGAAGCAAACTGATGATAGAACTTTTCAGCCGTTAAAGAAGTATCCCATGCAAAACGAGCCGCATAGGTTGTTTCCTCTTCCATGTCACGGGTTCGCCATTGCATGGTTAAAAGTCCCTGGCACCCTTTCCTAAGGGCATCAGGACACAAATGACGAAGAGATTCCACGTTTGGCTGTGGAGACCAGAGGTCAGACCCATCCACTTCAACCCATGGAATAGCCCAGCGTTCACGGTTTTGTGGGAGTTTTCCCCATACGTCACTGACTGTGGTTGATAAAGAAGCATCGTATTCAAAACAGGAAAAAATCACCTCATCCGGCAGAGTTTTATCGTAACCAAGACAGTAATCCGCAAAACGCATCCACCTGTCCCCGCCCCAACTGGTCAAAATCAGTCGCATCCGGGGAGCAACCTCCTGCAATACCTTATACGTCATCAGGGCAAACTGTTTAAACCTGATTGCTTCCCATATCCGGCGCGGATTGCCGAGATAAGCAAATATATTGTATTCTCTATCGTACAAGTTACGCGCTTCTACGGATGTTGGCAAAGCAGTACCGGAACAGCCTGCTGATTCGTGGTCGCACAGGACAAAATAGGTAAGCTTTGGAAAGTGGGAAACATACCGTCGCAGGCGTGTTTTAAAACGTTCTTGTACTGCAGGAATGGTTGGGTCAGTCGGATTATTCACGTCTCCCACAGGAGTAATCAGTCCGGCAGCAACGTCTACTCCGCAGAACCGTGCATAATCAATAGCCTCTGTAAACACCCGGATGGTTTCTTGGCGCTGAAGGAGCGGGTCTTTCAATGTTTCACCAGCAGGACTGGAGAAAATTTTTTCTTCAAAGAAATCACCTGTTCCAAAGGAAAATTGTGAAGTAGGAAGCGCTGCCCCTGCTCCCCATGGCTTTGTCAGGGTGGACATAATCGGTTTAGGTGGTGGTTCATCGGGTATGCTTCCATCCCATGGTTCATAGTCATTGTTATAGGAAATGAGCATAAGCGTGTTGCAACGCATCCTGACAAGTTGATTGAGGTATGACTTCCAATCGGATAGTCCCCACGTGGTAATTCCAACCAAAGTATTGTCATGTAGCAGATTTCCGCGAACCGGGAAAGCAGGGAAACTTGTCACGTCAAAATCAGATGGTAATATTGCATCAGTCCGTTTGTCAGGGAATGTATCTCCACCTAAATAGAATCCCACTCCTAATTTCTCTAATAATGAATAACATCCCCAGAGACAGCTTTTGGGTTGTCCTGTAGAAATCACCACATGCTCAAGTGATTTTCTCTTACCTGTATAAATTCTAAAACTTTCCCTGTTAGTGAATTTTGTTTTGTCATCAACGTCCGGTATATTGGATGTACCATCGTTTATAATCAAGGCTGTTCCAGTGGTTGGAAGTTGGTGGACGAGCTGACTTTTTTTACCGGTTATTATTTCAAGATAACGCGCCAGCTCTCTTGCAGCCAAAATTATAAGATGATGGGACTTCCTGGGAATGAATATCGGCGCACCGGCCAGAACAATGTGTTTTTTCACTGTGTTATTACGGAATCCCTGATTAGAAGTTAAATTTTATTCATTTTTAAGGTAAACTACCTCAACCTGTCAAACAGAGACTTCTTGGCGATTAAGTTAAATTTTCAAATTTTATATTGCCAGGTAAATACTTTATACTTTCTTCAATAATTGATGAGTATTTTCCGTAGTTGGAAGCAACATGATGAATGTAAGGCCCTTCAATAAATTTTCTTTCCCATTCAGTCCAGTTTTTAACTTCTATCCAAACATAGACATTTTGAGTATATGGGCCCGGAATTGTTTTTCCCTCCCCTGAAATTATTCTATACTCTTTATTATCCCCATCAAATCTTAAGACAGTAATATTACCGCTTTTTAATTTCCAATGGCAGGAACCTGATGGAATGCCGGGCAATATCCAATGATTGGAAACTTTTCCTTTATCTGTTTTGTTTTTCATTGAAAGAGGAGAAGAACAATGCCACAATAAAACGCCATTGTCATTTTCAGGATGTCTTACAGTCAAATCAGCAACAAAAACCATTTCCCTGTTTAAGGAGGCAGACTGAAGCAAAATAGAGCTTATTGCTCCATGAATGTCTGTTTCACAGGCGACAGGGATTCCCTTATCCCCAACCATTGCTGTTGCAAATTCAACCATTCCACCCAATTGTTTACAGATACTCATAAAAGATTGAACTGCATATGCGGTTATTCCTTCTTCTTTTGCAATATCAAGCATTACGTCTCTCATGGAGAAAAGATTTAAAATTGATTCTTCATTTTCAAAACCGGAAAATTTTATTTCCTTTTTGGTCTGGTTCATTTCTTCTTTATATTCTTTTTCTCTTTTTTTTGTGTTATTTTTAATTTTATCAATGAATTCAATCATATCAATTGGAAATATTTCCACTCCAAATCTTTCAAGTAATTCACTCTCATTGATTATCGTCGTCCAGAAAAAATCAATTCTGCCTCCAATCTGTCCAATACGTATGTTTTTAAAATTTTTTACAACTGAAACAACCCTTATAAATTTTTCTATTCCGGATTTTAAAAGATTATCTTCAATTTTACAATTTTCAATATATGTAAAAGGAACCCCAATCTTATGCAGAACCTTGCTTGTTGCGAAAAGTCCGCAAAGGGTATCTCTTAACCTTGTGCCGTCCTTTAAGGGCTTTTCATCCTTTGGTCCCCATAATAAAACCGGCACAGAAAGTTTTTTTGCGAGCATACCTGCTGCTCCTTCTGTTCCAAAATTACAATGAGGTATGAATAAACCATCTATTTTTTCTTCTTTCAAAAATTCAACAGTTGCTTCAACATGTTTCTGCTCCCGTATCATTCCATCAGGTATTACACTATCAATTGAAACGTACTGTATTCCCCATTCCTGAAGTTTGTTTTCAATAAGTTTTTTATACTTTAAAGCATCTGTATGGCTGAATACAAACTTTCCTATTGGAACAAAACCAAGTTTTAAATTTTTCATGTTTACCAGAGTCTACCCTGCTGTAAAGAGTAGGGTGTTCCATATGTTTTTTAAATATTCCAAACTATGGGGTAACTCTTTGGGTCTATCATTAAATGAACTTTCAATGGAAATGCCGCCTTTATAGTTTATATACTTCAAAACAGAAAAAAGTTTTTTAAAATCATAATCTTTTTCACCTGGTGCCGTTCTATCCTTGTTTGATAAGTGAACATGATAAAGTTTATCACCAATTTTTTCAAGATTTGAAAGAGGTTCTTTTTCTATTTCTGCATGATAATTATCAAATAAAACACCAATATAAGGATTATTTAATATCCGTGCGATTTCCAACGCTTCTAATGTAGTATTTAATATATTAGACTCTTTTTTATTCAGCGGTTCAATAGCAATTTTAATATTGAACTTTTGAGCATATTTAGATACTATGTTTAAAAAATTGACTATATCCTGTTTTCCTTTTTCAAGAGAATAATTTTCAGGAAATGTTCTTGCCCGTCCGCTTCCAAACACAATTATTTTCCCTCCCAAACGACCTACTTTTTCCATTGCCTTATTTACATATATTTCCACTTTTTCTTTGTCTACGGCTGGTCCTGTAATTTTTAAATCACCTGGAAGAAAAATATTAAAAGAATATGGTGATATAGAAACGTCCTTCAACATGGATTTCAAGGGATCTGTATCCATATTGGCAATGGTTACTACAGGAAGTTCTATAAAATCTGCACCTGCATATTTTATCTCTTTTATTTCATTTATTCCGCCACAGCATCCGAATTTCATCTGTCCTCCTGTTCACTTAAAAACAAAGGATTTGAATTCACTCCTGCATGGAACATGTCCTGCAACTAAAAACTGCCCGCTTTTTGGAATTCCTATAGTTGCACATTGTGTGATGTCATTGCAAAATTGTCCTTCTTCTTCTTTACATGATGTCAGGATTTTTTTCATCAATTTCAAAGAGGTGGCATTTTCTTTTACCAGTCTGAAAATTGCATAATGCCTTTTAATGTGCCCTTCAGCCGGTATGTGATATATGTTTTTTCCGGAAAGTTTTAACAGCAGGTCTTTGCATAGATAATGCCCGCCACTGATAATATAATCATTTTCACAGAAACGTACCCCTGTTAATTCCCCGGCTTTTTCCACAACTGCGATTTTATCATTTTTGTCTGCAAACATAAAGGTTCCCATACCTGAGAATTTCTTAAAAATCCTGATTGCCTCCTCCACGTTTTCACAATACTGCATAATATGCCGTAAAATAAAATAACTCCTGGCATAATCCTGCGTTCCAAAAATAAAATCACTTTCTCCTGTATATAACCCGGGAAAAGCAGAAACCTGCCCGCAGGTTAATCCCCTTTCATTCATTCCCCTGACACACCACACAGTTCCAGGCAATGAAATAGAAATATGCTCAAACCCATCCTGCGGGGTTATTTTTTCAATAATATAAGAAATTCCGTCTTCAAGTATTCCCCCATGCAAAGGACCCGTATTTTTATCAGAAAAACCAATGTTATAACAATCAGGGTGGGAAGGATGTTTACAAAGAGCGTTCCATGCTCTAAAATTATATGCAAACAATAGATTTTCCTCTATTCCTGAGATTTTTGCTGAAGACTTTATTTCTTTTGCTAATTCAGGAAAACTTTCATAAATTTTGTTTTTCCAGTTTAAAGCCCAGTCTATACATTCAGAAAATCCAAAATTACTGTTCTTCATAAGATATTCCATAAAAATGGTAATAACGGGTTTCAATAAATTCCCTCTTTGTTCCCCGATTTTTTCACTTGTCCCTTTTAATTCAATTTCAAACATGGTTATCCTCCACGTTAATTTTTTTTGTCATTCTTAGTAAACGTTTGATACGGAATCCATATAGATTAAACTGCATATTTTTATTCAGGAATTATTATATAGTTAACTTGTAAATATTGTCAAATTTTACGCTTACCCACAGTTTCACTGATAATGGCATTTCTGAGAGACTCAAGATATGCAGTACCATAGCGTTTTTCCGGTAAAAGATACATTCCTTCCGTCCATTCATTCCATGCATTGATGAAAACAGCCCTGTGCCCGGGTGGGTTTTTTTGTGTTTGCCGGAGAGCAAGACTGCATAAATAACCAAATTTTTCAGGTGTGTTATTCACGATGATTGGTTCATAAGACCATGAGCGAAAATCCATAGGGAGTTTAATTCCCCTGTGCCATCTTGGAGTCACATCACAACCTGATGTTACCACAGGATAATGTGGGAGACCGTCTTTTTCAATCTGCCCCCAGGCATACAGGTGAGACTGAATGACGTCTTCGTATTGAACAATTGGTAAATCTTCCGGCAGAGTTTCATACTCAGGTGTCCGCACGATGTTATAAGCAAATACACATTTAAAACCCATTTCCCCTGCATCATGAACTCTGTTCCAGCCACAACAATAAACGTTATCGTCGCAGCAACCAACGTTTGCAATAAAATAAACACCAGGAAAACCATTCTTTACTGCCCTTTCATTCATTCGTTCAAGTGTTTCCTTTACACGGATATTTCCCCCGAGTTGTAAAGAAAACGTTGCCATGTCATAAATTGCAAAAACGGGTTTCCCATCAACAAGCCAGTAATTTGATTCTGAAAAATAATGAGCGCAGCAGTAATCAATAACACGGTCACAGTCTTTCGCTGAATGATGGATTGGCAGCCAGATTCCACTTTTTCCCATACCTGGAATTCCTGTTATGGCAGGCCATGAACCCCAGTTATGATTTGCCCACATAATTGTAAATTTCATTCTTTTTCTATTCGGTGCGCACAGAAAACCTTTTTCAAGTGCTTCTTCCATAATCCGGACACCATTATACCAGTACCAGTCAAAAAGAAAGACGTTTATTCCATGATTAGCGGCAAGGTCAATTTCACGGCTGGACCATTCAGGATTACTTTCATCAAAATAACCCCATGATGGAATTTTAGGTTGGTGATGACCAGGATATATCGGCCGTGCACTTTTAACGAGTTCCCATTCACAAAAGTTTTCACCATACCATGCCCGGTAATGGTCATTTACGTGCCAGCTTGGGAAATATATTGCAACTATCTCAACAGGGGACTGAGACGTCTTATTCATTTTTGTTGATTACGAATTACGGTTTCTCACAGGCTTATTACTGAATCCCTGATAATAAGTTTCGGTTTAAGAATAATTTTTTCTTTTTTGTTTTCTTTTCCTACTATTTTCTTAACTACAATCTGTGCTATTTTGTCTTCACGTATAGATACAGACGTCAGGTTGGGGTGTAAAACTTCGCACCAGGGTGTATTATAATATCCAATAACTGAAACCTGTTCAGGTATTTTTAAGTTTAATTTTCGGGCAATTTTATATACAACTACAGCTTCCGCATCAAGCAGACAAAAAACCGCAACCGGTTTGCGCTCTTTCTGAAGTATTTCTTCCAGCCTCTTTTCGTCTTTTTGTGAAAAGTTTTTTTCCACAACAATCAGATTTTTTTCTGATAAATTATTTTTTTTCAAAGAATCCTTTAGTCCGGAAACAAGATGTATTCTTGCAGTAATCTGAGGTTGAATTGGGTGAGTATAAAAGATGATTTTTTTATAGCCTGAAGAAATAAAATAATCTGCCACCATTTGTCCTCCTGCAAAATAGTCGGAAAGAATATAATCCGCAGGGTATTCTTTATCAGTCTCATATGCTACAATAAACAAAAGTTTGTTTGGAAAACCTTCAAGCATATGAAATGGAAAACTGGACTGTCCATAGACCACCAAACCAAAAGGTTCTGAAGAAATCAGCCTGTTCAGTTTATCAGTATATTTTGTGTCCATTAATTCATGACTTACTATGTTATTAGCAACACAATAGTAGTGATGATTACTTAAACCTTCAATAATATGATGGTATAAAAGCCCCCATAGGTGACCGCGTGTTGACATAATCAAACCTACTACGTTTTTAGACGTTATTTCACTTCTTGGCTTACTGACAAACGTTCCTTTTCCCTGGATACGGTTTACAAGCCCTTCTTTTTCTAATTCATTAAGGGTTTTATCTGCGGTTATTCCAGCAATATTTAATTCTTTTACGAGAATGGGAACTGAAGGAAGTTTATCCCCTGTAGACATATTTTGTTCTAAAATTTGACTTTTAAGGATTTTCTTCAGCCTATAATATTTTGGTAATGCTATTTCCTGGTTAAACTTCTCTTTTAAGACCCTTAATATCTTTTCAGATACATCCTTTTCTTTTATCTTCATGGGCATGCATGTTTTCTATAATGGTAAATATTCAGTTCGTTAGGACTGAGTATTTACCATTATATAGTTAACTTATCCTTTTTGTCAAATTATGACGAAAAGGATGATAGAATCTTATTAAGGGCATGGACAGACGTTGAAAACTTGTCAGAACCTGTCCATCCGCCGAATTGACCTGCAGTTGACAGATGTGGCTCAAGAGATAAAAAAACATCTTTGTTTTTTGTCGTTTTATAAAAATCCTTTAAAATTTCTGATACCTGTCCTTCGCCTTTTCCAGCTGGAACACAAACTATTTTGTGGGCTGTTTTTTCCATTGGTAGAGCATCTTTAATATGAAAATATTCAATCCATTCTTTTAATAACGGGTATGCCCTGGTGTAAGGCTTGATTCCATGGACAATAAAATTTGCAGGGTCAAAAACAGCCCTTAAATTTGGTGAATTTATTGATTTCAGCATATCAAGACAATTTTCCGGGTTTTCTCCATATATTGCAGATTCATTTTCATGGCAAAGTATTACTTTTTCCTTTTCAGCGTATTGGACCTTTTTTTCCATTCTTTCCATCACTTCATCCCTGTATTTTTCTATTTTTTCATTTTCAGGCGGATAATAAGAAAAAATCCTGACATAAGCAGTTCCAAAAAATTTGGCAAGTTCAACTGCATACTGAAATTTTTCAAAATGAGGTGAAAAATTATCCGTAATTTTGATTTTTCCGATAGGGGAACCGATTGCAGAAATTTTCATGCCATTTTTCAGAAGAATATTTTTAATTTTTTTTATTTCATCTTCTGTGAGGTCCAGGACATTCTTCCCCCATACGCCCCGTAATTCAATATAGCCAACACCTAATCCTTTCATTACGTCTATCTGTTCATTTAATTCCGTGGAGATTTCATCTCCAAATCCACTTAGTATATACATTGTCTATTTTCTCCTTATAAATTCTTTTACATTTTCTTCATCAATCCCCTGTTCTTTATATAATTCCTCCGGTTTTCCTGAACTTCCATATTTTGACACTCCAAATTTTTTGAATTTTACGCTTATTCCTTTTCCAGAAAGATATAGTGAGATTGTAGCACCAAGTCCGCTAGTAACAATGTGGTCCTCATAAGAAATCACCAGTCCGCTTTTTATACCAATCTTTAAAATATCTTCATCCACAAGCAATGGGGCGGGACAATTGATAACACCAATGCTTATATTTTCTTTTTCAATCTCACCGGATATCTGGACAGCCCTGTAAGTCATTATTCCTGTCGTATAGATGTATCCATCTTTTCCTTCTCTCAGTATTTCCCATTTTCCATACTGGAATTCATAATTTTCATCAAAATAGGGTTTCCCTTCTTTTGTCAGAATAACAGGAGATATGGAACGACCCATTCCTACAAAGAAATTTCCAGGATGTGCCACTATGTATCTTATTGCCCTGTCTGTCTGATTAGCGTCTGCAGGTATAATCACTTTAAATCCGAATAGATTTCTAAAAAGTCCAAGATAATCAACACACTGGTGCGTTTTCCCATCCTCTCCGACGTCCAATCCTACATGTGTGCAGACTAATTTCAGGTTTGTCCTGTTTATATCATTAAGTCTTTGCTGATTATAGACTTCATCCACACCAAAAACCCCAAAATCAGAAAAGAAACTTACCATTCCATTAACAGAAGATGCCCCTGCTATTGTGGCAGCATTATGTTCCTGCACCCCCACCTGGAAAAATTGTCCAGGGAATTCCTTTGCGAATAAATCAGTTTTTACAGATGAGGCAAGGTCACAATCAAAAACAATCAAATTATTCCCGGAGTCTGATTTATTTTCCTTTCCTATATCCATGAGAGCATTTCCATACCCTGTCCTGTTATCAATTTTTGTCCCTGCATCATATAGATGAGGTTTTCCTGTTTTCAGAACCGGAGGTACAGGAAATTTTTTTTCAGGGAATATAAACTTTTCCGTTTTTGAAAGTTCCCTGTAATAATCCATTTTATTTTCCATGCCGAGCTCATCCAATGCTTTCTGTAATTCTTCAGGTTTTAGCGCTTTTCCATGAAAACCATATTTGTTTTCCATAAACGAAACCCCTTTACCCATTATGGTATTCGCCAATATACAAACAGGTTTTTCTATTGACAGGGATTTTTTGATGGACGTATAAAGTGAGTCTATGTTATGCCCGTCAGTCTCAATAACCTCCCATCCGTCAGCCAAATAATTTTCTTTGATGTTATCCGGCATTACGTCAAAAATATTCCCGCTTATCTGAAGTTTGTTATAATCAATAATAACCTTGATTTTATTCAGTTTATATTTAATTGCAAATCTCCTGGCTTCCCCAATCTGACCTTTTGTCTGTTCCCCATCACTCATTAAAACAAATGTATAGGAAGCATGATTATTTAACCTGTCAGCAAGAGCAAACCCGCATCCTGCAGAAAGCCCCTGTCCTAAATTACCGGAAGACCATTCTATACCTGTAAGATTTCTTTCAACATGCCCTTCAAATGGACTTCCATATTTTCTAAAATTCGGGATAACACTTTCAATATCAAAATATCCAAGTCTTCCAAGAACTGAATACGTCCCGGGAGAAAGATGTCCGCAACTTATCAGGATTTTATCCCTTTCAGGGTTATCTATTATCCCGGGTGAAATTCCTGCGTAAGAAAATACAGTAAGCAATATATCAAGAATAGACATTGAACCGCCTGGGTGTCCTGAACCAGCGATTGTTGTCATTGTAAGAATATCCCTGATGCATTCCTTCCTTAAATTTTTAAGTTTTTCAATTTCATTCCCAGGCAGTCTTTCATAAACAAATCTTTCCATCATTTTTCCTCCAGTCAAGAGCCTTCTATGTTAGTTAATAATTCTTTTACGTCTATAGAAAAATCAACTGCTTTTTTATATATTCTGTTAGATAAAGATTCATTATAGGTATGTGCTATTAAATTTCTTGCTTCTAAATAATCAAACCAGTTTTTCAGATTTGTAATTAAATTTAATTCTGCAGCGATTCTTAAACAATTACGTGGACTTTTACAATCAAGCCCCTGGTCTTTAATATATTCCTGTAAAACCTTCCATGATAATTCAAAACAAAATTCAAATCTCTGAATTACTGCATCCCTGTTAATAGGTGTGAATTTTAAACGAGCAGCTTCCCGCAGTCTTTCAGAAGCATTTGTCAAATCTTTTATAAGGTTTTGAAGTTTAGTCATTTTAATTCTCTGATTTTGGATAAGGCTATCTTTTTAAAATTTGAGGAAACTGTTGTGAAATCAACAATATCCACCTGAAACGGGATGTTTGATTCATCCATTTCTTCTTTAATAAATCCTATAGTGGATAAAGAAAGCGAATGTTTACCAAGAATGCCTATATCATAATCGCTATATTTCCCGGATTTTCCGGATACCCTGGACCCGAATATAAAAATTTTATATTTTTCAGGGTCTATGTGGTGAAAAATTATTTCCTTTATTTCTCTTTCTACTTTTCTCATATTTTGCCACTTCCTGTCAGTCTGTAAAGAATTTCCCCTGCATTTTCAACAACAAGTATCCCCTGCTCTTCTTTATTCTTATAATCCTCTATGTTTATTTTCCTGTAATCCATATAATCAAGATTTATTTTTCTGCATTCCTCTTCAGAAATACCAGTGGCAAGAACGACGTTTACCCTTGGTTTTTCAATACCATTTTCAAACGTTCCGAGCCCCTTTACATGTGTTGAATGAGCTAATGTTCCACCCGGAATATCCTTGAATTTATCCATCTGTTTTAAAAAATAATCCCGTGTATGGTAGCCGATTTGTTTTATATATTTACCATGCATGACAGAAACCTCTTTAATGTGCGGGGCATAAATAATAAGAGTTCCATTATTCTCTACAACCGGTTCCAATTTATACATGCACTTTCCTGCTGTCCATAGCTCTTCATACATTTTGGGGGATATTGATAAAACAGTATGGAAAGGTTTTTCCACATATTTTATGTTTATACATGCAGAAAAGTCAGCCGCCTCTGACCACGCAGAGTTATCACCAATGTAAAATCCTGCAATTTTTTTATCCCGGACAACATAGCACATATTGGTTATAGGAATATTTATAAGACTGACTGCTTTATTAATGGTCTGCCTGACAGGTGTATCCTTAAATCCATTAATTCCTGTATTTGTTATAAGCGCGCCAAGCCAGTGAAACCTGTGGAGAAATTCCGGTCCGGAAATCCCGGGAAAAAGATATTTATACCCGCCTGAAAAACCAACAACCTCGTGAGGAAAAACCGGGCCCAATGTTAAAATTTCATCATAATCAAAAACTTTTTTGTTTATTGTAACCGGTATGTCTTCTGATAAAAGTCCATTTGAAATTTCTGAAATTTCATCTTTTGAGATAATACCAAGACTTTTTAATTGTTCCGGATTATCCCACTGGTGCTGAAAAATATTCGTATTTTTATATATCGTTCTTTTTTCATCCTCATTTATGGAAAGAAATCCATAAATCTTTTCCTTTTCCATCCGGGGGTGGGTTCCCAGGGCAATTATGAAATCAGCTTTTTTAGTAAATCCCGAGAGTATTTTACTCACAGTTTTAAAAAGAAAATCTGTTGGCCCTGACCGGGTTGTATCAGGAATAATACATAAAACCCTTTTATTTGTAAGTCCTGCTCTTTTCAAGGAGTCTTCACATAAATCAAAAATTTCCTCTTCTGAAAAACAAGATTCCTCTTTTTTATTGTTTTTATAAATAATCATTTCACCCCTATACCACCTTAAAGAATTAATAAGCGGCCATTTGGATTTAATTTTTCATACAGGGATTTTCTTATTTCCTGTTTTTCTTTATAAGCAGTTATATGGTCATATTCAGGCTCTTCCCATTTTGGTTTTTTAAGAAAAACCTTTGAAAAATTTGTAAGCAGTTTTTCTTGTATCTCCCCTTTATACCCGCCTTCAATAAAAATTTTAAAGTATTCAGAAAATTTATTCCATGAATCTTCCTCAAAACCCGGGAGTATAGGATAAAAAAGACCATTGCTCTTTTGCACCGCTTTTAAATCGCTATCTCCATCTCCAAGCATCAGGATATTCTCATCGTCATAATCACAAACATTTTTAATAACCTCTATGTGATGCAGCTTGGTTCCCATCTCCTGACTGACAATAATTGAAATATACTGGGATAATTTTTGGGTTTCCCAATAGCTGACCAGGTCATTGTAAGGTGTCTGGGAAACAACAACAACATCAGCATATTCATTCATAGCTGTTAATGAATTTTTTACATTTGAAAATGGTGGGATTTTCGGATTGATAAATGGAAACGTTCTGTTTACTGCTTCACTCCAGCCAAGAAGTTTATATAATTCAAAGTTTAAGGAATGCAGTTCAATGAATTTTTCAAGGGATGGATTCCCCAGTCCCCAATTATATTCAACACAGAATTCTATATAATCATCCAGCATTTCCTTGCCGGGTAACGGAATATTTTTTTCCCGGACAATCTTCCGGACATCTGCTCTTTCATATAATGAATTTAGAGTATATTGAACTGCAAGAAATCTGTTACAACCCCTATGGATAGAAAAAAGGTTATAATATTCTGCAATCTCCCTGAAATACGATTCAATTTCCCACAGGTCATAAAACCCCATATAATGCGGATGAAAAATAACCATTTGTTTGCCGTTCATATTGTTGGTTACACACCCATCAGTATCAATTGCCACCAAAAAATCTTTTGTTCTTTTAAAATTTCTGATTTGCTGTTCCGGGTCATCTTTTATTTGTTGCTGCGTAAGAGTTAATAAAGCCATTTCTCCCCCCCTTTTATGTGATTTTCTAAAATTTTTACATTATGATAAATTTGGGTTGTCTTTAATGCTTTATTTGAAAGAAAGTATTTATAAAGCAGGAAAGAGCAATCCAGAACTTATTCTTTTCGTTTTACCTGAATTCTATGGGAGTATATTCCCCACAACCCTTTTTTGCATAAGATTCCCTGAAATCTGCAAATTCAGGAATATTCCCTCCAATTAAAGGCATTGCCCATTTTACAAAATCATCTGTAACATCAATTCTATCGGAAGTGACCCATTCTTCAGGAAACTTTCTTTCTGAGTTTGCCACAACCGTTAAGGGAATTTTATCATAAATTACATTATATGTCCTGCCAGGCTTTCTTAAAATTGTTGACATAAAGCCACTTTCACCATTTAGTGCTAGGTTTGCTGCATTTTTCCCGACATTATATGCTTCCTTTAAATCAATGCCGGAAATTGTAAAATAATCTCTTCTTTGTTTTGTTCCCGGTCTTTCCCAGCGGGCAAATCCACGAATTGCAAGCCTGCTTTGGGCCCTTCCGTTTTCATCTTTTCTATCCATACCATTTAAATAATTTCCAAAAATTTGTTCAACCCCTGTTCCGGAACCGCCAAATTCCACATGTCCAAAAGAATCTTTCAGAACATTAAGGTCCCCGAGATTTACCCCTTCACTTATGACAACAATACATTTTCCACATTCAAGAATCTTTTCATTTACTTTCTGTGTTATATACTGAAGGTTTTCTTCAGGAGTATATTTGTTAAAAGCTTCGGGAAGAATAATCAGAAGAGGCATGTTTCTTCCAGGATCTGCAAGCCGGGCTGATGCAGCTATAAAACCTATTTTTCTTCCCATAACACCAATAACCAGAACCGGACTGAAAGAACAGCTTGCTTTTATTTCCTCATTTGCCTCAAGAATATTTATAGTTGTGCTTCTTGCAGTACTGCCATATCCCGGGTCATGGTCGCATATTGCAAATGTTCCGTCTTCCTGTAATTGTCCGCCCACATCATTATCAATTGTTTTTGCGATACCTGTACAGATAAGGTCAAGAGATTTTTCCTTTGCCAATTTATTTATTTTGTCAGCAGTATCCATAGAATCATTTCCACCGCAATAAAAGAAATAACCTACATTCTGTTTTTCAAAAACCTCAAGGATTCTTTCCATGTCTTCATTGCTTTTTATTTTGTACCTGCAGCTGCCAAATACACCCGCTGAAGGGGTGTTTGATAATAGAGCTATCTGTTTCCTATCCTGAACTGAAATATCAAGCAGTTCCTCTTTTAAAACACCGAGTATACCCATTTTCGCCCCATATATTTTATTAATCTTTTCTGATTTTTTCAGAACATCTATAACCCCCCTGATGCTATTATTGATTACGGCAGTTGGTCCGCCTGATTGTCCGATTACAACATTTTTTTTCATAATTCTTTCCCCTCCCCTTTATACAATATAATTTATTTCCAGGAAACTTTCTTTCTGAAATTTAAGATTGTTTTTTTCTAATTCAAATTCAATATATTTTATAGGCATACACCGATTATTTGTTCCGTTAAATTTTTTAAAACTTCCTATGATTCTTCCGTAATTTTTTGAATCTTTATCTGCTGTTTTTTTAGAAATTAAAACTGGTTGTATATCGCTTATTCTATTAGGTATATAATATTGTTCTAACCAGTCAACATATCTTTGAATCTGAATAATATTATCTATACTTGCTTCCTTGATCTTTAATTCAATAGGCATAACAATCTTAACATTCCCTTTAATTAAAGAAAGCATTATATCTATTCTTTGCATTCCTACTCCACAAGAAACCTCATTTCCCAACCATTCAAGGATTGAATCATTGAGTAAACTTTTATCCAATCCTTCATTAATGCCCCTACCGATATTTTGAACAATATATGTTTGTAAATGGTTTTCAAATGCCTTATTGTCTCTATATTTTCCAATCAATCTTGGTAGGATATTTATTTTTTCTTTTCGTCCCTTGTAATTATGTAAAAGATTAACCTGTTCTATTTTCTGGGATTGAATATTAAAAGTAAATTTATTCCCTGGAAGTGTTTGCCGATTATTTTTATCTCTCAATAATTTAAAAAGTCTTTCACTTTCGTATATAGTAATCATAGTATTTCCACGATTACCTTTTAATTTTCTGTAAATAAGACTCCAAAGCATTTGATTCGGAGATTGAATATGTTTTATTTCATCTAATGCTTCCCATTCAGTAACACCTTTTGCATAAACCTCAAAAGGTTTAAGCAATATTCTAAATGTTAATGATTTTTCTAATTCTTCTTTTAAGAATTGCTCAGAGTCATTATTGTCTAAAAAGGATAAATCTTCTGTGGCCTGAAAAATTCCATAAAACTTACCTTCCCAAACTTTTTTAGAGAAATTTTGTTGTAAATAGAAAACAATAAAATCATTTTTTCTGATTCTTTGGGAATCTGCAATCATTCCTAACAAAAGTTTCTCTCTTTGAATAGTTAATAGAGTATCCGGGGAATTGTTAAAATCTATCGCATAATCTTTAGCCCCTGTCCCGGCAAAAAGGTATTCTAAATGATATTTGAATGTAACAGAATCAACAATAAAAACATGTGTTGTTTGTGTCATTTTCATTTCAG
>JAMDAS010000008.1:0-35935 GCA_023484085.1 Candidatus Omnitrophota bacterium | reverse complement strand
CCTACTAAAGCTCTATATCTCCACAATTCCCTTTGATTCATTTTTCCTTTTGTTTCCTCAAAATTCTTAATTATTGTAGATTTTAAAACATATCCTCTTTTTAATACTTCATTCATAGTATAAAATGCAAGTGGTATCCATTCTCCATGTGAATATTTATCTCCAATTACTACGGCAAAGTATCTTCCTTTATCTAAAATGTCGTAGGTATTATCTACAACCTTACCAAATAAATTTAGAAATTCTTCAACACTTCTAACATTTGATAAATCTTTTTTATTGTCGCTGAATTTTATAATATCCCAATAAGGTGGGTGCATTATCAAGAATTGAACAGATTTAATGTTTCTTTTTTCCAATTCCTGTTTAAAATTTAATTCTGTACTATCTGCATTAATAACTTTAGTTTCAACATTAAACTTATTTTCTTCAGAAGATATGTTTTTATTTGCCAATCCTACCACTTCCGGTAATAACTCTACACCAATTCCGTTTCTACCTAATCTCTTACACTCAATTAGTGTTGTTCCGCTTCCTAAAAAAGCATCCAAAATCCATTCTTTTTGTTTGGTATATCTTCTTAAAAACTGATTGGGAATTTGTGGTATAAAATTACCCCAGTAACCAGCATTGTGTGCTCCAGATTTATCTCTTTTATCTAAAATCCATAAACTTTCAGTTAAAATATCATCATATTCTTTCCAGCGATTTAAATTCAAATCATTAATCTTACTGGTTTTAATTTCTGTTATCCCCTTTTTTAACCTATTAAGATAATACTTGCTTCTTTCTATCGTTTGAGCATCTTTTATTTGATTTAATTCTTTCAGTAAAATATCTTTGTTGATATTTGCAGTTCCACCATTAGAGGAAATATTCAAAATTCCTAAATTATCTCTTCTTGGATTTTGGATAATTTCAATGATTTTTTGTATCTCAAATTTTATTTTATTATTTTCGTCTAATTTTTCAGTTTTAGATAAAACCTCTAAGAACATATCTTGATTAATTATAGATTCTTTTTTCCAATCTGTTTTTATATTTGTATCACTATTAAAATTGAATAAAGTTATGTTATTATCTACCATTATTAATCCTTATTATATCTTACTTACTGATTTGTATACATACTTTCCAAAATGAAATTCTTAAAACTTTGTGCCTTTGTTACTTTATTATTTGGTTGTTTCTTTTTCCGGTCTTCCCTCCAGAAGCCATTCCGTGTGAAACTCTCTTGTTTTTCCTTCATCGTTTTTTATAATTTCAGGTTGAGCAGTCCCGCCAATTTTAAAATACCCGTGCGCGCCAAAATAATCTCTCTGCAAAGCTGAAACCTGTGCCGAAAACATTACAGGAGAAGATAATTGCAGAATATAATCATAGGAGGTGGACATTCCCGGAACAGGAATTCCGAGTTTATGAGCGGCAGATATAAGTTCAGATAATTTCCATAGATTTTTATGGACAAACCCGGAAAATTTTGAATATGCCAGTAAATTGGGCAGACCCGGGTTTTCCTGAAATGCCTGTGTAATTTCATCCAGGAACTGGGCACGTATGATACACCCTCCCCTCCATCCTTTTGCAATACTGCCAAAATTAAGATTAAAATTATAAACGTCAGATGCAGCCTTAAGTAAAGCAAATCCCTGTGCATAAGATGAAATTTTTGCAAGGTATAGTGCATCATGGGCGATATTAATAAAATCCTCCTTGTTCCCTTCAAATTTTGACTGCCTGATTCCAAGGTGTTTTGACATCACAAGTCTTAAGTCCTTTTCCTGGGACATTTCTCTTGAAAATACTGCTGATGCAATCGTGGGAATCGGGACAACTAATTCCAGTGCACTCTGGACTGTCCATGTACCCGTTCCTTTCATCCGTGTAATGTCTCCAACAATATCAACAAGATATTCCTGTTTTTTCTCCTTATTCACTTCCTTCATACTATCTGCAGTTATCTCAATTAAATATGAACGGAGAATATCGTCTTTTGAATTCCACTTTTCAAAAACATCCCCTATTTCAGCATCGGACATTGAAAAAAGGCTCTTAAAAATCCATGCAGACTCGCCTATAAGCTGCATGTCCCCATATTCAATCCCGTTATGCACTGTTTTTACAAAATGACCGGCTCCATCCGGTCCGATATAATCAACACAGGGCTGGCCATCATATGCTTTTGCAGAAATTTTCAGGAAAATTTCTGCAATCAGATTATATGCCTCCATTGAACCACCGGGCATTATGGCAGGACCTTTTAGAGCCCCCTCTTCCCCGCCTGAAACGCCTGTGCCAATAAATAAAATCCCTTTTTCTTTCAAAAAATTACATCTTCTGATGGTATCCTTAAAAAAAGAATTACCCCCATCTATAATAAGGTCACCTTTATCCAGTAAAGGAATGAGCAGATTTATAAAATTATCTACAGGTTCACCTTCTTTTACCATAAGCATTATCTTTCGGGGTTGTTCAAGAGAATCAACAAGGTCTTTTAATTCATAGGTGAGTATGATATTTTTCCCTTTTGCGGGTCCTTCTATGAAATTCTTTGTCTTTTCCCCTGTCCGGTTATAAACAGAAACCCTATAACCCCTGCTTTCCATGTTTAAAGCAAGACTTTTCCCCATAACCTCCATTCCAATTACGGCAATATCAGATTTTTTATTTCCCATTTTATTTTTTCTCCATTTATACTCCTGAAAATGCGCTAAATCCACCATCTATAGGAATTACTGTTCCCGTAATAAACCTTGAAGAATCCGATGAAAGAAAAACACATATACCGGGTATATCGTCAGGCTCTCCAAACCTTCCCATAGGCGTATGGCTGATAATTGTGTGCCCTCTCTCTGTAAGATTTTCTTTTTCATCCAGTAAAAGATACTTATTCTGCCGTGTAAGAAAAAACCCCGGCGCAATGGCATTTACTCTGATGTTTTTATTATATTCCTGTGCAAAGTGGACTGCAAGCCATTGGGTAAAATTACTGACTGCCGCCTTTGCTGCGGAATAACCGGGTATCCTTGTCAGGGGTCTGAAAGCATTCATTGAAGAAATATTAATAATTGAACCGCCATCCTTGTTTTTTATCATGTATCTGCCAAATACCTGCGAAGGAAGAATTGCACCACCAAAAAGATTTAGCGTAACAACCTTTTCAAGACTGTTAAAAGGTAAATCAAAAAAAGAAAGTTCAGGGGACGTTGTTGCTTCTTCCAAATTTCCTCCCGCACAATTTACAAGTATTGAAATGCTTTTAAAATCCGTTAATATTTTTTCACTGCATTTTATGATTTCCTCTTTTTCCAGAACGTTCGCCTGGTATCCTTTTGCTTCAATTCCTTCAGAAATCAGATTTTTTGCAGCCTGAGCATAATTTCTTAAACTGACGATGGCAATTTTTGCTCCTGCCTTTCCAAGACCTTTTGCAATTGAAAATCCAATGGACCCGGCACCACCGGTTATAACCGCTGTTTTATCCTTCAGTGAAAAATTATCTTCCAAAAAATCAGCCATTTATCTCTCCTATAATTAAAGAAGATGTTTAAAATCTGAATGTGTATTTGGTTTCATTGTTCTTTTACCTTCAATTTCCCCTGCCAATACCCAGAAATAATATATTTTATGCCCTGGTATAACTCCAACAGGATGATACCCTCCAGGAATCGTAACCGCCTCATTGTTTTTCAATAAAAACAGATTTTCTTTGTTTTTATCATAAACATTGAGGACTCCAAAACCTGTTTTTTCAGGATTTATTTTAAAGAAATAGAGCTCTTCAAGCTTTACCTCTTCCGGAGGATTATCCCGGTCATGTTTATGAGGGGGAAAACTTGACCAGTTCCCTTCATCATTTATTGTTTCCCCTGCTATAAGCCTGCCGGCAGGTAATTCTTCATATAATATATCTGTTACAGTTCTGAAGTAATTCTCTTTTCCCACCCTTTTTTTCCTGATTTTGTCCTGTGTAATGAGATATGGTGAAAAATCACCTGATACGTAAGCTGATACTGCAAGGATTTCACTGTTTTTATCCATGCTGAATTCAAAATCTGTTTGAGGCGGAATATAAACTGATGAAGGTCCATCATCAAATACACTTTTTCTTTCCAGCACACCGAATTTTTTTGAAGAGACAGAGAATTCCGCCCTTCCTTTCAGTATAACAAACAGCCATTCCTCTTTTCCGGTATTATCTTTAAATTTTAATAATGAGGAGGCCCAACCATAACTGAAAGAAATATACCTAAGGTCAGAATTAGCAGGAGATATAATCTTTTTGTGAAATCCCTCGTAAGAAAAAACTTTAAAATGGTCCGCCATTTTTATCCTTTCGCCCTTAGATATTATTTTTAGTGAAATTATCCGTATATATTAATATAAAAAATAAAATCTGACAAATTTGACATAAAAATAAAAATGAAGGATAATATAACAAACGATACATATATATGAAGGAGAAAAAATAAAACAATGCAAAATAGATTAACGTTAAAGGAGATTGCAAAAAAATTAAACCTGTCACCTTCTACAATCTCGGCGATTATAAATAACAAACCAACGTGTTTTGCCAGCAAAAAAACCAAACAAAAAGTATTGGACTTCATTCAAAAGGTGGGATATACCCCCAATCTTATTGCAAGGAGTCTGAAAAAACAGAAAACCAATACCATAGGTTTTGTCGCGCCATTCCCGACTATAGATACTGCTGTGCTGGATATTGCAATAATAGATAAAACATCGTGGAAAAAAGGTTATCGTCTTTTAATTGGATATTCATATGGGGACAGGGAAAAAGAAGAAGCGATTCTAAAAGAACTTTATAGCCGCCAGGTTGATGGAATTATTATTATTCCTACGGGGTTAAATGGAGAAAATAATTTTTTAAGAAGGTTGTTGACAGAATCGTTTCCCATCGTTTCTCTCACAAAAATAGAGGGTTTAAACATAGACGTTGTTTCCCCTGATTATCAAAAAGGCGGATACATTGCTACAGAATATCTGATTAAAACAGGACATAAAAAGATAGGTTTTTTTGGAGGGTCAATTGAATATTTTTCTATCAGGGAAAGGTTTATAGGCTACCAGAATGCACTAAAAAAATATGGATTAACACTCAATAAAAACATAACCAGCACGTTTTTTCACCAGGAAGATGCAAAAGAAGAAATATACACAGAGTGTATTAAATTTATAAGTGAGAAAGAAAAAGACATTGATAGTATATTTGCCAGTAATGACAGAATTGCTTTTTTACTTATTAAAGCGGCTAAAGAAAAAAACATAAAAATTCCAGGGGATATTTCTATCATAGGGTTTGATGACAGTGAATTTGTTGAATATTTTTCACTGGGAATTACTACAGTCGGACATCCCTCTGAAAAAATAAGTAAAACCGCTCTGAATTTTCTACTGGATAAGATAGAAGGCAGACGAAAAAAATTAAAAACTGTTTTTTTCAACCCAGAATTGGTAATCAGAAATTCCGTCAATGTCAGATTGTGAGTATTAGCGTCATTTTAATAAAGACGCAGAATCTGTATCTAAATAAATATCCGCATTATCATGGGTTTGAAGAAAAGAAGCAGGCACATTAACGGATACAGGACCATTAAAAGCATCTCTCACGGCCTTTGCCTTTCTCTTATCAGGTACGCTGCATATTATTTTTTTACTTTTCAGAATGTGTTTCATGCTCATGGAAACCGCCTGCTTCGGAACGTCTTCAAAGGTTTTAAACCACCCCTCCCCCAACTGCTGTTTTCTGCATGCTTCATCCAGTGTTACTATTATATATGGTTCCTCTGTTTCCATGTTGCATGGCGGGTCATTAAAAGCGAGATGCCCGTTTTCTCCAATCCCTATAAATGCAACGTCAATGGGATAATTAACAATAATTTCATTTAATTTTTTACATTCCTGTCCGGGATTATGTTCAGCATTTATATAATAAAAACCCTGCAGAGGAAATGGCAGATTACTTACAAACCGTTTCCATAGATAAAGCCTGAAAGATGCAGGATGGGTAATAGGAATCCCTACGTATTCATCCAGGTGAAATGCCGTAACCTTATTCCATTGAATGTCTTCTTTTACAAGATTACCCAGCATTTCAAATTGTGATGCTCCTGTTGCCACAATAATATTTGCCTTTCCATTTTTTGTAATAGCATCTCTTATGGCAGATGCCCCCTGTTTTGATGCCTTTTCCCCCAACTCATTTTTATCTTTGCATATAATTATCCCCATATCTTCCTCCTGTTAAAATTTTTCTGAAATTCCGGCATAAGAAATCTTTGTACAAAATGAGAAATAAGTTTGGATTGTCTTTGAATCTTTATTATGCACAGAACAGGCACTACCTGTGCATACTCTCCGCCTTCTTTGGAGAGCGACTGCCTGTTTGGTAAAAACAGGCGTCGTGGTGAATTTACAAAGATGAGAAGAGCAATCCAGAACTTATTATAAATATTGTTTAAAAAAAGCAAATGCCTTGTTAGCGGCAAAGGCGTGCGGACCGGAATGAATATCTGCCCACAGTTTATCCTCCACACCCGCTGCTTTGTATATTTTTTTCACACCTTCATATCCTTTTAACATATCATGAATAAAAAAACAGTTGTCATAAATCCCCATCTCAAGAAGTAATGGCCTTGGTGCTATCAAACCGGCAATGTCGTCAGTGTCAAAATATCTGTAGATACCAGGGACTATCTGGGAACCGCAAAAATTACTTCTTTTTATTGCAAATTCAGGCCAGGGATTAACATAGGCAATAATATCTGCGGCTTTAATCCTTTTATCATAGGCAGACGTAAACGTCGTCATTGTCCCTCCCTGGCTTACACCCATCATACCTATTCTACCAGAGTCAACCTCATCCCTTGTTTCAAGATAATCTATACAGCATTTCATATCCCAGATATTTAAGGTTAATGTATAAATTCCAAACAGCGCCCCCTTGATAAAATTTACATTACATGGGTCTCTGCCTGGAAAAGGGTCCATTCCGTCTCTTCTTTCTCCAAAAACCCTTAAATCCGGAGATATTGTCAAAAAACCTGCCTTTGCCATTTGCTCTCCATAATTATAATTTGCCTCTGCTATTGAATTAATATGTTCTTTGCTGGAACGGACACCTGCCACCGCATCTTTCCCAAAAGGACCATGACCATGACTGCATAATATGGCAGGATTAGACTTGTCTTTCTTCATATTCTTTGGTCTTAAAACCTGACATGGCACACTCATAAATTCCTCAGAATTAAATACCACCCTTTCCCTGATTAATTCCCCATCTTCCACTGAAGATTCAATTTCTGTATCCAGAGAAACTTTTTCAGGAAAGGGGCCCAATAACTCTACAAATTTTGCATATGCCTGCTGATGCCATTTCTCCCAGTCTTTTTGTGAAGTTCCCTTAAATTTTAATAAAGGCTGCCAATCTTCTGCCATTTTTTCCCAGTATGCCTGCATGGAAAAATTTCTTTTACCCATTTGTCAATCCTCCCTGTAAATCTATGACTAAATTATATCTCAAACACCAAGAAGGTCAAGGTGTTTGGATAGGTGTTCTGAAACTTGGTGATAGTGTTCCTTTTCAAACAGAAAAAGCGTATCATATATTTCCTTTCGCAAGGATTTCAAAATAGAACCATATGTAATGTGTATAAGCTGCCTGGTATCCGGCAGTTCAAAAAGTTTTGGCAAATCATTGTTAGAAATAGTTTTAATATCAGGGACTTTTTGGATATCAAGATGTACTACATATCCAAGCCTGTCCTTCTGAACGTTTTCTATTGCACAAGAATGAATCCTGCGATAAAGGGATGGATTTGTAACAGCAATGGTTTTTACTGCCTGCAACCAACTGGTGCCTGCTGTTTTGATGTGAAAACCTTCAGCATATTTCCTGATAAATGGATATACGGCAAACTTATCACTCCCGGAGTGGATGCTTATTTTATATCCTCCAAAAAACCTGCATATTTCATTATGCTCATAAAATGATTCTGCAAATTCATGAACATCACCTTTGTAATCAATGGCTTTTTCAAATTCTCCGGGAAATCGTGGTGCAAGACTGGTTGGAAAAACTCCATTTTTTCTTAAATATTCCACTACAAAAATATGGTCTAACGGAGTGGTTGGTATTGAAATTTCATCAATAGAAATCTCAAAATCAAAATGTGGCTTTGCCTGTTTTAGAGATAAATAACAATCAGTTGCAAATCGTAATCCATTGACAAAAGTAAGAATAACCCGTCTTGTTTCTGGAGCTGTAAACCTGTGGACATTGCTACCAATGGTATATTCTTTGTTTAAAAAAGTCGTGTACAGACTGTCAGCATTCGGAATATTTTTCCAATAGGTGTTTTTTTCATCAGAGGAAAGTAGCACGGGATTTTTAATATAATCAGAAAGGTCTATAGTAAACATTGTCCAGCCTGCATTGGCTGCTTCCTTAAGAGACTGGACTTCTTTTAAATGGTCAGCATCCGCACCATATCCACCTGAATATCCTGTTTCAAAGCATCCCCATACTGCATCATCAAACACTTCCTGAAAATTTCTGCCTGTCCGGCTGTTTTCCCTGACTGACTGTTGTGCAAAAATTGGAAAGACGTTTCTTTCTTTGACCACCTGTACATGAGCGGGTGTAGCAATACCAAGCCGGTCCCCAAAACCAAAAGATACCGGCTTTGAACAGGGGACGGGAATAAGTTCATGGAAAATTTCCCTGATAAGACCCGCATTTATAGAATTCAACGGACACAATCTAATGCTGTCAGTTATATCCCTGCCCTCAAACTGCCTGTTATTTTTACCTTTTACAGCCAGGTATTTACCCTGACTGTCCCGGGCAATAGCAAAAAAACTTCCGGAACTTTCCCTGAATGATTCCTGATAAATCTGACATTTAGAAGATATTTCACCAAATGCTTCTGCAAGAGACTGGTTCATGGTTATGATAATAAAAATCAGTGAACGCGCTCGGGACGATATTTATCCAGAGGTACAAGATTTCTAATATATACAGGCCTGCCTTCTTTTATGGAGACGTTGGCTGCAGCACCTATAAGAATTGATATAGCCCCATCATATGAACTTGCCATATGATTAAGCGGGTCCGCAATATTTCTGTAAAAAAGCATTTTCTGGAGTTTTTCATCTCCACCACCATGGTCGCTTATTACTTTAGGGACTATTCGTTCTTCAGATTTGCCTTTGCGGTCATAAATAGTAACAATGTTTGATGCCTCTCCAACTTTTATTCCACTATGATACTCTGCAATTTCCATTCTGCCTTTTGTTCCATTTATGGACATTTTATATCCTTCATAGGGACTGTGTGCAATTAATGAATAACTTAAAAACGCTCCTCCTCTATAACGAAGATTCAGACTCATTGTGTCTTCTATGTTTATCTCATCGGCAAAAACACACCTGTCCCGGAAATATCCATCTGCTTTTTCTGTTTCAAGATAGAGTTTATTTAAAACACTATCAGATTTTAAATCAAAAAAGAATTCACAGGTTTTTTTATACTGACAGGTTAAACAACGTTCTCCTCTTTCTTCCCTTGTATGGCCATAAAACCTTAATGCACCAAATGCCATTACCATTTCAGGTTCATCTTCCAAAAACCAGTTTATGATGTCAAAATGATGGGTTGCTTTATGAACCAGTAGCCCACCGGAATTTTCTTTGATTCTGTGCCACCTGCGAAAATAGTCTGCACCATGTTTGGTATCCAGCATCCACTCAAAATGTATATTAAATATCCTGCCTATTATACCGGAACTGATTAATTCTTTGATATACGTTACATAAGGAGTAAACCTGTAATTAAAGGTTACAATTACTTTTTTCCCTGTTCTTTTCTCTGTTTCCAGTATGGCATTACACTTATCCGCATCAATGGTCATTGGCTTTTCAGTGATGGCATCCATGCCTGAATCCAATGACTTGATAATATAAAAATGATGAAATCTGTCTACTGTAGTAATGATAGAAACGTCCGGTTTTGTTTCTTTCAGCATTTTATCAAAATCAGTATATGCCGGACATTCAAGCCCGGCTATTTCTTTAACTTTTTCAGCCCGCAGTGGATTAGTATCAAATATCCCAACTATCTGAGCCACATCACTAAATCTTTCCTTTATTGGAATGGCATACATATAAAGACCACGTCCACTTGTACCTGCCAAAACATACTTTTTCATTTAAATTTTTCCCCTTTCAACTTAAATCCAACCTGTTAATTTTGCAATTAGTTTACTATACTCCACAAAATTATTCCATGATATGTCTGAAGGCACACCATGGTCACAGCCCGGGATGTACCCGCCATCTTTAAGTAAAAATGGAACCACCCGTTTAATTTCTTTTTCAAGTGCCGAACCGCCTTTTGCAATTAATCTTTTATCAATGCCTCCCCTGTATGCCATTTTTTTACCAAATTCCTTCCGATATCTGAGCAGGTCATTACCGGCAGCTATCTCAACAGGAACACAGAGATTAAAACCCGCTTCAATCCATAAAGGAAGTAACTCACCAATATACCCGTCTGAATCTATTTCCACTACAGGACAGCCGGATAATTTTACAACATCAAGCCATGTTTTCCATGATGGCATAAGAAATTTTTCAACCATACCGGAGGATATCATACTTTTTTCCTTATAAGCCATGTCCTCAGAAATAAGAACGTGGTCAGGGACAATTTCCGCTAAAACCTTCCCGAGAATTTTTGCTGCAAAATCCTGCCAGAAATTTGTCATTTCAGAAACAAAATCCGGTTCTTCAGCCATCAATATACACAGGTTCTCAAATCCGCACCATTCTCTCAACTGCCAGAAAGGACCGTTAAAACCAATGGAAAAAACATAATCCCTGTTGCGAAGCCTGCTGCATTTCTCACTAAAGTCTTTTGAAAATCTACCAGGGTCATCAGGATTATACCTGAATTTTATTTTTTCCCAGTCAGAATGGTTTTCAACAGGGAACCTGTGCCACTTTCTTGTTACAAAATCCTTTGCCTGACGGATGTACGTATAGTCATATTTATCGGAAATCTCTACAACAGCGCCCATCCAATCTCGTATAAGATAATGGCCATCTTTATGTTCTAAAACTTTCTCTTCAAATTGCGGCATCATTTTAAAAGAAACATCAAGATTTTCTCTCAAATTTACCGGTTCTTGTTTTATACTAAGGGTTTCAAGTAAAAATTCATACCAGTTGCGGTCTGAAGGCAAACCTTCTTTATGCCATCGCTTCAGTGTGGATTCCCTGGGCACACCTGGGGAAAACGGAACCTTATCCGGCCTGCCGAATAACACTGTTTCAAGAAATCTTTCTCTTTCAGTCATTTTATTCCTTTTATTTTATTGTTTATATTTTTGTATTTTACTATAAATGCAACGATTTATCAACAACGATTTGTTTATTTTATTGGGCAGTGATATTTTGACTTTTGGTTTTTTTCATTGCTTTAATATATTTTAAGAAAAAATTACCTTATCTTTATTATATCACAGACCTTATCTAATAAATATAGTAAATATCCACTAAACCCCGCGGTAACTACTGTCTACCAATCAACCACGAGGGGGGCAACATACCTTGTTTTTTCTTTCAGTGGTGCGCTTTTCTTCCGGTAGCGGTCCCGCTGGTAAACCGGGTATCCTTCAGGGACAGGTCTGGCATAGTCCGGCCACTTTTCCCGACCAACCGTAAAATTCTCTTTATTCGGAAACTCTACCTTGACACAAGTGTTTCCCTTCATATGAAGAACGTAGCGCGGAAGCGAATCTATTTCCTTATACCAGAGAGAATCAGCTTCATATTTTAACAGATAATATTCTTCAACCCGCTCCACCATCGGAAACTTAATGGTTATTTTCTCCCTGCCGTAGAGACCAACCATAGTCATATAGTTCCCTGTCCAAAAAAATGGGGCCTCTTTATCGTTTATCCGGCAAGTCACCACGGTCTTATCCACCCACTTTGGCATCCTTACCGACAGGGTACGACAAGTTTTGTTATGGAGGGTTACTTTCCCCTCGTACGGCAGGTGACTATCAATATCACACCACGGCGAAACCCGGTTCAAGAGCAGATTGACGTATCCGTTTTCTTTATTGTATCTTGTGATACTTTCCCATACGTAATAAAAAGGTTCCACGTAAACGGAGGCTTCTGTTCCGTTGTTGGTAGGGTCAAGCACCCAGTGCGGACCAAAACCGCCGTCATGCCTCAATGCGCCAAGGAGCCGTTCGATGCTCCACTCTCCATATTCTCCGGGCAGATCTTTTTCCCTGGATATTTCCCTCAACATACCGGCATCAATAAACTGGTCCTCCACCATGGCGTTGCGAACGTGCTGGTCAACATCTTCCCAGTAGTCGCCTACTCCGGCATCGCTCAACCTGATAGCCACTGCGGCCATGAGGTTGTTGGCGATGTTCTCTCCGTACATGCCAATGCGGGCAAGACCGAAATTTCTGATGTGCTCATACCCCTGGCGCACAAACTCTTTGAGATAGGCATTATTGGTGATGCGGGCATACTCTATAAGTCCGTGGAGAGTGTAGGTCAAACCTACAACATGTCCTTTAAAAAGAGCTGCCGGTCTTCTCTGCAGCCCGCCGTGAGCGCTCCAGACCCGAAAAGTTTCTGTTCCCCAATTCTGAATGTTGCCAAGCCACATGTTTGGTTTGAGCATATATCCGGTCAATTTCCGTGCCGTTTCAATGGCTTTTTTATCGCCGGTCAGGGCATACCAACGGGAAAGCGCCCGCAGAATTATGGCATAATAGGGATTGACACAGCCTTCAGGACTTCCAAACTCATTGAGTGGTTCTTTCGTATCCGGCCAGCCTGTTTTCTTAAAGTATCCGCAGTCAAACCCGGTTTCGGTGGTCATCGGATAGTAGGCATAATCATCCTTATAAACAGCAATTCTGAGCAAAGCCGCGACAAGTTTCTCCGCATGCTTCAGTAATCTTGAATCGTGCTCTGCCTGATATCGTGCCAGCAAAGCAATAAGCAATTGTGCACTTCCCGGAACCGAACTGTAATCTTCATCGGTCCGCCACGTCTTTACCCTGGCATAGCCGCCACTGCGCCAAGGCGCATCCGGCCGGTACGGCGCATTATAAAACAGGCCGTCGTCGCCTATACGGGAAAACACTGAATCCAGCATTGTTTCTTCAACGGCGAGTTTATAATTGCTCCCTGTTACCAATCGCAGTAAAGTAAGCGCTTCTATTGACCGGGGGTTGGAGTCGTTCCATTCGTTGGAATGGTGGAAAAGAGTCAGCGGAACGTATTTCCATCTCCAGAGGCATTCGTAATTCTGTTTTTCGTTTATGATGCCGGTTAAAGCATTGATGGCGAATTCAGCCCTGTCAGTAAGATCCAGCGTATCAGGCACTGATGCTTCATATCTTTTGCCCGTCAACAAATGATCCTTGTTTTTAATAGGCATGACTATTTTATCCCACATTCGTTTTTTCATTGTTTTCTCCTATATAAAGTTAACAATTTACCACTTTATTTTTTATATGGTTATTTTGTTGTTTCCCGTATACCGGATACTTTCATAATCTGAACCCCTTTCCAGATACCCCCCAGGAAAGAAGTTTTTTTCACACGAACTGCGAGCCAATTTATATCATTATCACCTTTTTTAACAAAATCTGTAATATCAAACCAGAATGGTTTATCCCATCCATTAGCATTATTTCCTGCATGAAATCCAATTTTTTTATCATTGATATATATTGTTGCATCTCCATCTACTGCGCCAAAAAAAAGTATAATATGCTCATCCACTTTTACGATAGGAGACCTAAAAGCATGTCTATAAAAGGATATACCATAATAATTAGGATACCCTTGACTATTATAATGTTCAGTTGCGTTAAGAATTGCCCATCCTTTTAGAGAGTAGTTAGATTTCTCCCAGCCATTTTTTAATCCAATATTCTGTGGGTCTGTTTTAAAATACCATCCTGTATTAAGAACCTGTAAAACCTTAGGATTTTGAAAAACAGACTCATAACTTTGCAATTGAATTATTTTTTTAAACTCATATTTCAGATGCCCCAGTGGTTCAGCATCCGGATTTACCCCATTATCAAATACCCAACCATCCTTAAAACTTTCTACAAAATTTATCAATTCTTTTGCTTTTTTACCAGCTTCGGGCAACTTGTTTTCATTAATTAGTTTATGGATTTTCTGATATTTTTTGTCAAATTCATATCCCGCCCAGACTCCTTCAAACCGTTTCTCATATAAAGGTTTTCCTGCTACTAATTTTTTTGCCTCTGTCATATACATACCCATTTTATTGAGTAGCTCAGGAGTAAAAAGATTCCAGACATCATATCCACCTGACCCAAAATAAGGACCTTTTTGCGCTGCATTTTCCATTGTTTGATAATAATTTTTCATTGCTGCTGCAGCAGGTCCAAAATAGTTGTGATAGTAAAGATTCAGTTCTTTTTTAACATTCATATTCGGGTTCCACATCAGTTTTGTAAACATATAATAATCCAATCCCTGAGGTCCCCAGCTTGTATTTCCACCTGCCTGGTTATAAACTCCTGCTAAACCCAGATTATGGTATGCTCTTAATCTATCTACCATGGTCTGAATAACTGGCAAGGGCCCATACCAGTCATAACCACTCCAGTATTCATAGGTGCTTAACCGTTTTGGATTGCCAAGGATCTTTATCCATCCAAGTAATGCTTTAAGAAAACGATGATTCTGCACTGAATGCAGATCGTAAAGAGGTCTGGAATAATCACTATAGGCAGATCCATAAGGAGATAATTGAACTACAATATTAGACTGAATTTTTTTAACAAGGGTAGGCGGTTCAGCAGTATCATAATAAGCAAGAGTCCCTAATTTAACATCATGATATTTTTTTGCCACCATCTTTGCGATAATATTATCAAACCTGAATACCCTGTTACTCATTGAAACAGTGCTCCAGGGTGTTAACTGGTGTGGATTATCCCATGACATGGATTTTTTACCCTGAGACCACATTGACCCATCATTCGGTGAAATAGATAGCACTTCTACCTCAGGATTGCTTTTTGCCTCTGCAATAATCCCTTGTGCTACTAATCTTTGAACATTCGGGTTGGGAAAGCTTAACTGATTATAAGGGCTATTGTTCCTTTTCCCATCTATCAATGCAAAATATTCAGGATGTTTGGCATAGTACTGACTTGCAGGAACAAAACGTGATATATCCTGGTCAAAACTTATATATCTGTATCCACCAAGTTTTGGGCCAGTCCATAGGTCAACATTTTCTCCATTTCTTACTGCCCATAAATGAGTTCTTTGTCTCTGATATAATGTCTCATGCTGCCACCACTGATAATCATTAATACCCCATCTCCATGCAAAACCAGGAGATTCTTTTGTTTCACCTAATTTCAGAACAATCTTTTTTTCTTTTGGAATATATGTACCCCAGGATTCAGGCCTATACCACCTTACACCCAAACGTTCTAAAAAATGATACACGCCGTAAAGGGTTCCTCTATCCCTGACAAAAACCTGGCCATTACTGTTTGTTATTGGCGGTTTCATACCACCAACAATAATCAGCATATCTGGTTTTACATCAATAATAAACTGTTCCACACCGAGATGAGCATTCTTAAAAATAGACTCTGTAAGCTTGTTTTTCCCCACTGCAATAATGATACTTTTTACGGAATTTGTATTATTATCTGTAATAATGGGAACTTTTTGCCCTGTAATTCTTTTTAAATACTCAGATAGCTGCTGCGCCGCAAACTGTTCTGATGCAGTCGCATTGACACTGATAACAATAGTAGGCGGCATTTTCACAGGGGCAATCAGATCCAGAGTGCCACCCGTCTTTGCATAAGATGTATCTTTAAAGGTTACCACTAACTTTGGCCTCAGTGTCTGATTTTCAAACTTAGATGAGATAACCTGTGCGCCTACCCAGAAACCACTGCTGACAAGATAAAACCCATAGTTTTTTCCCCCTTTAACCCATTTCTTAACTATTTGTGTTACATTCCATGATATCCATGTATTGGTCTTTTTAGGAACCAACGGCGCTGTAGCATATTCTTTTATGCTATAATCAACATTTCTAACGGGCCCTTTCTCATTTTCATTTTTATTCCCCCAGTATTCTGAAAGTTCTGGACTATATATGCGGTAGAGAAAACAAGAAGCTCCTTTTTGAGGTTTATCTTGCTGGGTGCCTGCTTTCCATGGGCTAATCATCATAAATGCATCTATGTAATCATTTTTATATTGTCCTGCATCAGTGGGCTGATCAGCAGTTTTGTATAACAATAATTGTGCTGAAACTATATCTGCATTTACAGGAATTTGATTAGTGGAATTACCAATAATATTCTTAAATCTAATCAAACCCATATCTTCCCATCCGCCCCATGGCACTCCTGAAATTATCATCTCGTCTTCACCTCCAAAATTCATTATTTCCTCAGAAGACGGATTTCCCTTTATAATAGTTTCAGAAGTGCCATTGTATCCATTAAACCCATTCTGAAAAACAATAGTTCTTTCTTTTGCTTGCGTTTGAACAGAAAGAAGCATATCCACAAAAATCACACAAATAGCACTTACTATAAAATATTGTAAAATTTTCATTTGTTGTTTATTTTACCAGCCCCATTCAATTCTTGCCGCAGATGTGCCACCACCTGGTCCGGGATTATACCAATTGGAAATACTAAAATCTCTACCATCTCCAATCCCACTTGATAGATTTTTCCATGGGGAATTTTTATTAAACTGATCCATTGACACATGTCCATCCACATATAAACGATTGAGTGTGAATTGAGTGCTTCCCTCGGGGCCTGACTCATTAAAATCTCCCCAATAATGCCCTATATTATCCCACATATAAACCGCCTGAGAAGGCATAGGAACACCTTGTATCAAAACACATTGATGACCCATTCCAGGGGCAAAAGCCTGGCCGGGTATCATACTCCTCTCAAAACCCGTACCAGCGCTACCACTGCCCCAACTGCTGGAAAATTGCCACCAGTTTGAACCGATACCTTCTTCAGCAATATAATTAGGCGAAGCAAAATATTTCGCACAGGTTGCAAGACTAACAGTACTATTGCTTCCCGGCGCTCCTGTGCGGTTTCCAAAAATATAAGGGAATAATTGATTCTGTCCTGATATATATGGTCCCCAACCCTGGCCGTATTGGTTCCAGTATTCAGCCGTTCCCTGCACCCATGCGTTCCAACCACTTTGGACAGGGAAAAAACCATTATAATCATTGGTATACATTATTACAGCCAGACCTATCTCTTTTAAATTATTTAATCCTACTATTGCCCTTGCCCTTGCTCTTGCCGTCTCCAGAGCTGGCAGTAACATTGCTGCAAGAATAGCAATGATTGCTATTACCACCAGTAATTCTATTAATGTGAACGCGGCTATTCCGTTGGTATTCCTTGCTTTTGTCTGTTTTATAGACATTTTATTTCCCTCCTTTTCGGCATCAATGCCGATTATTGTTTCTTTTCCGCCTAAAAGATTGACGAATGCTCGTTTCACTTCTTTCCGCCACACTACTTGTCGGACTATCGTATTTCTCATTTTTATTCACCTCCTCCTCAGCATTTTTTCCCAATATAAAATATATTCTTAGTTACCCCATTAATCCATTTTGACTTTAGCAGTAGAAGAACGAATTATAAGTTCAGTAGGAATCCATTTTTCAACTTGTTCTTCTGTGCCTGTGTTAATTTTATTCAGTAGTATTTTAACTGCCATTTCAGACACTTCATGTCTTTTTTGGCGGATAGTAGTCAAAGGAACCGGTGAGAATATAGCTGACAAAGAATCATCAAATCCCATTACCGATAAATCATCAGGGACTTTTATACCTGATTCTATAGCAGTCTTTATAACACCCACTGCTATTTCATCATTACCGGCAAATATAGCAGTAGGCCTATCTTTTTTGTGTAAAACTTTTTTTGCGTACTCACATGTTTCCTGGATAAGTTTTTCTTCTTCAAATTCTTCTTTTGAAATTCTTCTTTTATTTTTTTGTAAAGGAATTTCTTCCACTTTCATCATATATCTATATGCAGTATCTTTAAATCCTGCTATTCTTTGGGATATTGTCTCACTTGCACTCAAATAGATTATTCCCACCTTTTTATGTCCAAGTTCTGCAAGGTGAGATGCAGCTAATTGCCCCCCAAGATAGTAATCTGTTGAAACAAAAGAAAAAGGAAAACTTTTCAGCTTTCCTATAGTCACAAAAGGTAGATTTTGGTTGAGGATATATTGTAGCTCCTGCCTGTTTTTTCCTTCTTCTGCTATAATGAGTATAATTCCATCAACCCTATGGCTGACAAAATCTCTTAAAAGCATCTCTTCTTTTGCAACATCATTATGACTATATCCAATAAAGATATGGTATCCTGCTTTTTCTGCAAAAGAACCAATCAGTTCAGTGATGCTCCTTGTAATATGGGTGCGTAAACTTGGAACAATTAAACCTATAACATTGGTTTTTTGTTTTTTTAAACCGCGATAAAGAAGATTTGGATGATATCCAAATTCTTTTGCTGTTTTAAGAATTTCTTCTTTTACTTTTTGACTGGCAAAACAGGAAACATCATTATTTAGAACAGAAGAAATAGTTGAAACAGCATAACCTGTTTTTCTGCATATATCTTTAAGGGTTACTGCTCTATTACGAACCATTTCCAAACCGCTTTTTTTAAGTGTTATAGTTTCTTTCATATGTTTTGTTTCATATTCTGTTATAATATACCCTTAAAAAAATAAAATGTAAATACATCAGCGAAATTTCTACTTTAAAAGGTGAATAGAATTTATTATTCGCGATATAACCAGCATATTTTCCTGCCATCTATCTTCAGGAATTGTTTCTGTAATACCTATAATAAAAAATTTGTCCGGAAGTGAAGATTCTATTATTTCTCTGGTTGTTTCTTCTATCTTTTTTATACTGGCAAGCTGCAGAGAAGAAGGAAAATTTATCCAGAGAACTTTGTTATGCCATACAGAAAAAGCTTCCTGTATTGTCATATCAGTATCAGGTGAAGGTGAAAATGCTTCTATGTAATCCAATTTTGATTCTGCCAGAAGGTCAGCCCAAATTTTATTGTTCCCATCAAGATGAGCTCCAATTAATTTTCCACACTTGTGTAAAATTTCTGCTGCCTCATTGTAGAGTGGTAACACATATTTTTCAAAACGTTCTTTTCCCATTAAATCACCTGTTTCATTCCCTCCATAGTTTACATGTAATGCAGGTGATTTTGCTATTATGGGATATATTTTTCTATGATTTTCAACCATTGCTTTATAAATTTTTTCTATTTCATCTCTTCTTTCTGACCACTCAACTGCAAAGGTTTCAACTCCCATCCAGTTAACCATTATTTGTTGTAACGGAGTATTATCTATGGCAACTCTTAATGTTATGTCTTCGCCTGATTGTTTTTCTGCTTTTGCAAAAATTTCATAGCAAGGTTCAAATACTATATCTTTTACCATAAATAAAAGTGGTTTATAATCCTCTGGAGTTTTAAAAATTTTTTCTATATGCCAGGATGTAAATCCTGCCGGCTTATCAACTGTAGATAATTCTCCAACAGGAGTACTTACTGTATTTTTTCTATATTCTTCTCCATTTTCATAATAAATATATGTTTTACATTTTACATTTGTAGAACTTGTTTTAAAAACAGGATAAGTTCTATTAACTATACATAGACCGTCATTTCTCAGTTGTCTTTCAACAGAACACTGAGGGATTTTATTTTCATACATTGTGAGTGGAATCTTATCTGGTTTTTCATGTCTTAGTACTGCTTCAACCCTTTTTCTCGGTGTCATTTTCCTACCTCTTTTTTAAGGCTGTTTTTACTGATATGTTTTGTTTCATATGATTTGTTATACTATATGAAAATTTTTTTGTCAATAGCAATTTTAAATTGTCCTGAAATTCCGATATAAGAAATATTTATATATTGAACTAAAACAGGAAATAAGTTCTGGCTCACTCCTGAGTTTACCACTTTTAGAGAACAAAAATGAAAACCTTGAATTATCTTTGTTTTTTTTATTTTTTCAGAAGGATAATGTCAGTCAGGTTTATAGGAATAGTAAATACAATTCTGCCATTGTCTTTTTTAAAAGAAATTGCTCCTTGTTTTATTGAAGAAACTGATTTTATTCCATTCTCTGCAACTGATACTGTCAGATGAGAAACAGGTTTTCGTGAAAGATTTATCAGCACCAGAGCCGCACCTTTTTTGGAAACCAACAGGTCTGCTTCAAAGGCTTTTTCTGTGTCAAGCAGGACATCTCTTTTTACTTTTGCAATCTTACATGGGAAATCTATCAGGTTCCTACCCCCAACAGGAAAATCTGTAACATAATGCGGAACAGGGTTTGCCTGGGCTGTCCTGTCAAAAAAACTCCAGCCCGGCATAAATCCGTATGTAATCACCATGCCTTTGCCTACTTTATTACTGAGTATCGCAGGTGAACCATCTGAAAATTTCCCTAAAACATCCCCTTTTACATCTGAAAAAGAGCATTTTCTGTATAAAGAGATTGGAACTTCTTTGGATATCCCTGTTTCAGAAGTTAAAGTCAGTGTATCTGTTCCCTTTTTTTCATCTCCTGTCTGAATAAGTGTTTCTTTTGCTCCTATTAATCGCGGAAGAATGCGCGATGGATTGTTATATTCATCTTTTGTCCCTGCCATTGGGTCCATTATAAGTATTCCTCCATTTTTTACATATTGTTTAAGTTCAGGATATATAGATTCTGGAAGTCTCTCATCCACCAAGTAAATAACTTTATATTGGGATAGTATACTTGACATTTTATCCTTTTCCATTAAAAGCTCGTCATCACTTAAGATATCAGCAGGATATTGTTCTTGCGCAAGGGCTATATATAAAAATTGTTTTTCCTGTCCATTAAATCCGCCTGTATCCCAGATTTCATTTGTTGTGCTGTATAGTATTGCAACCTTGGCCGGGACTGGCTGACCCGGGTATAAAAGACTTTCTGCTTTCCCAACATCCCTGATTAGTTTTGCTACCCCTTTATATTCCCCAAGACTGTCTGACCAGTAGTTTTCTGTTGCAGCGTATGTGGGCCCGTAATCAAAATAATAAATTGTCTTTACTCCATGGCCTATTACAATCAATCCTTTCATTAACAGATTCTTATTTGCATCCATTGTATTATAATATCCAAGAGGCTGATGATATATACTGGCTGCACTACGCAATGTATCACAAATAAATCCCAGTCTCTGGAATAATCCATTCCCCCAGGATGTAATAGTCTCATATAACCAGTCTTCACTCCACATCAGTGTTGTTGCATCTGTTAATCCGAGGTTAAACCAGTCTATGCTGTTCATCATGTTTCCGCCAAGAATAAGCGGATGGTCTGTAAAATTTGTGAAAGTAAGTGTACCTGGTGGATAATATTTCTTTACCCTGCCAGTGGCATTTTTAAAACCCATTGCTGTGATATATTCAAGGTATCGGGCTGTCCAGTAATATTCCTTTTTTGCTGCATCTCCATATTTTTTACCCCAGTTATATGCAATATCTTTTATTTTTTGCCGGTCTGTTACAGGTTTAACAGAATTCCAGTTATCTGTATTGAAATCTGCTGGAGTTAATCCCTGTGATTGAAGATATTTATGAAATTCACCAGGCTTAATAGAGGATACACCTGCATGACCGGGCTCATCCATAAGACATACCATCTGAATTTTTTTGAACGCGGAAGGGAATCCTTTGGATATTCGTTTGTCTCTTTTTATGGTACTGGGGTCTGCCATCCAGTTATTATCATCATATCGTGAAAATCCAAGCTCCTGGTCAATTTTTAATATTTGCTCATCGCCGGGATATGGCACTCCATTTATTCCGAGAAGTTTAATTGTCATCAGTTCATTCTTTAGTATCTGCGGGTCTGTATATAATGAGTTAAATCCACCTGCTGCAGAAGTATAAAATGAGAATTTTTGGGGAAGATTTTTCTGGCTGAGATGCAGGGATTCTGCCATCTTCAGGTGTTGTTCGGAATTTTGTTTGATTGTCATAATATGAGAAGGATTTTCCCGGTAATCCGCAGGTAAAACAATACCCACTATATTGCCTGTCTGGGTTGTCCTCATTGTTTTGAATACTGCAGAGGCATTTGGATGATTAGCGAGCTGTAATTGAAGTGTTATTTGTTTTACCGGCTGTGGATTGAATATTCTGAGTACGATTGTTCCCCAATCAGGAGCAATCTTTTCCCAGCCTGAATATGTATCCTTTTGGATACGCAGACGTGCATAAGTTTCGCCTGACCGGGGCATTGTCTGGTATCCTACCCACCACGGGTCATGATGAATTACTGTGCTGACTGTGGCATATACTCCACCTGTAGAAATCGGCTTAAATCTGATATAAATGTTTTTGGGCTGTTGTTCTGCTGCTTTTGCTAAACACCATCCCATTAAAATCATTCCCAATATCAATACCCATCTTTTCATTATGGTCTCCTGTAAAATTTAAGGGATAAGTTCAGTTTAATATGGCATTATGTTTCTATGAATTATTTACTTGGCATTTGGTAATACCCAATAGCCAATATTTGCTAGCGTAAGTTGTTCTGGACTATCTGAGTCAACTATGTTTTCAGGTTCCCATGCAACATGTCCGTCCCAGAACAGAATATCTGCTCCGTCAGAGTGCCTGCAAGATATATGGTCTCCAAACGCACCATTACCACCTGTACCTGTTGGGGGAGGAGGTGGATAGGGAGTCCAATAATGATACATAATAGAATAATATCCATGGTTCCAATCAGCACATAATATGGTCTTAGATAAATCAAGTGTTTGTTTAAACGCACTTCCTGTTTTCACCCCCCACATTGGAATATTATAACTAAGTGTATACATCTTACCTAAATACTCCCAGTTAAGAGTACCATCTCCAATAGTTGTGAGATTTTCATATACACTACTGGGAGTGTCATCAGGGTCATAAAAAACTTTGGTATTGTTTATGTATCCATGATACATTAATCCAGTAGCAAACAGTCCAGAACTATTTGGAGCATAATTTATTCCAGCATAAGGAATACGTCCATAATCTTGTTTGTACATCATCAGAGAGATCCCAATCTGGTGTAAATTATTCATATCCACTATCTGTCTTGCCTTTTCTCTTGCTTTTGCCAGAGCTGGCAGTAACATTGCTGCAAGAATCGCGATGATGGCTATTACCACCAGCAGCTCTATAAGTGTAAAACCAGGTTTTCTTGCTTCTTTCCGCCATAAAGATTGGCGGATGCTTCGTTTCACTCCGCACATTACATTTCGCATTGTTTTGTCCTCCTCTCTTTCAATTTTATGTTCTTACTTATATATTATTATGGTGTTACAGGGTCCCAGAATGGATAATATGGATTTGAACTATTCCATGCCCCTGCCCATTGGGTAGGACTAGTTAAAAACGCTACATGTCCATCCACAAATGCCGCAGTTAATCCAAGACAACTCCCCATTTTAAAGTTTGGTCCCGTTAAATCATTCCCAGCACCTCCATTTCTGCCGTTATTAATTGTATTCTCAGCTTCAACATAGTTACCGCCCCAAGCTTGAACATCATCCATCATCATCATTGTTTCACTCGGATGCGTTACTCTCTGAATACTAACAGCCTCATTTGCAACACCCGCGGCAGGCCAATATGTTAACAAGTAGTTAAATCCAAATGAATTTAAGTCAGTACCTATATCATATCGTATATAACTGGGAGAACCCCAATAAACAGGCACAGTTCCCCACCCATAGTACAAAGCTATAGAACCTGTTTTACCCTCAGATAAATAATGAAGATGTATCAACAACCATTTCCAGTAGTTTCCCCCACCTGCCCAAAATTCCCCGTTAGGGTTTCCGTTTGCAAGTGGCTGACCATTTGCACCTATTGACCAAACACTGGGATTTAGTCCTGATTCAATTGCACCTGTCAATGGGTCAATACCACAATCCCAAAACCAATAACCACCATTTTCATGTGCAGTGGACGGAACTGGCGGGAAATAACCATTCCAGTCATTGGTATACATTATCATTGCAAGACTTAACTGATGAAGGTTATTTAGACTTATAGCAATACGAGCTTTTGTTTTTGCTTTTGCCAGCGCTGGCAGTAACATTGCTGCAAGGATCGCTATGATGGCTATTACAACCAGGAGCTCTATAAGCGTAAAGCCTTTTCTTCCGTTCTTTTTACATTTCATATTGCACCTCCGTATGAATATTTTATAATTTTTATATAATCAGAGAATGGCAGAAAAATTGTCTGCCAGTGTCCCCGGAAAAATGAAAAACATCGTTTTGTATTCATCGTTATATATTTAACTTAATATAATATACCTGATAATAATTTTTTTGTCAATAGCAATTTTAAATTGTCAATAATTTCCGGTAAGATTTATAATTATCCATTTCTACTATATCCACATATATAATTTATCAAATTATCAAACATAATTGTTGCTACAGGGTCATCTCCAATATGATCAATCAACTTGAATGTGGTTAATAAAAGATTTCCTTTACCTATCTTAAATTTTGCAGTAGTAGCCACTATCTCCTCATTTGTTAATCCTGAAGGATTAACAGTCTGCATTTTAAACCATCCTGTAGAATAACAGCCAGTTAATATTGAATCCTGTTCAACAGGTTTTATTCCTGTTATTCCGCAATCAGGAAAGATCTGATAAAACTGCCAGTCTAATGGATTTTTATAAGGTATACGATTAAAAATTATTCTACTTTTTTGTTTGTTGGCATAATGTGCAATACCATAAAGAGGCCACAAAGTACCAATCTTAATATCAAGATAATCAGCACGGGTATCCTCTAAAAGTAAAACAGATCCGCCTTTAATAAGATAATCATTTATATTTTTATCAAATAAAGTGGAAACAAGAAAAGATGTTTGAGATGATAAATCTTCTTTGATTTCACAATTCTGTTTGAGTAGTTTTTCATATAATACCTTTGTCGGGTCATAAATAGAAATATTTTTTATTGTTAAATTTTTATATTCCTGCGGGAAAATAAATATTTCAAGTTCATTTTTATAAATAATCCTATTATGTTTTTCAAGTATTATTTTGATTTTTGTACTGATACTGTTTTTTACATCTGGAATAGTAAAATCAATTTCTCCAAGTAAATTAACACCTTTTTTGTTTATAGAAATATTATTTATCATTCCTGATATAGAAGTGAAATTTTCAAGATTCCATTTTACAACACATTCTTTAAAGAACTCTTTATCATAATTGGATAAATAAACATCACTGATAAATTTATCTCCGGACCAGAAATTTAATTTTTCCCAGTCAAGAAAAAGTAAACATGGTTTTTGAATTTGAGATAGTTTGTTATTAAATACCTTTTTTTCACCATAATAATCAAGGACACCAAAAGGTTCACAAAAAGAATCTCGTACACTTAATCCAAGATAACCGTTTAAATGTCCATTCTTTCTAAATTGTTCTATCTGATATTTTAATCCGGAAAAAAAATAATTATTATGGATATTTACAAAATTAGTCATATCACCATAAATTTTATCAAGATGCCATTTATAGAAAATATCTTCATATTCAAGCATTAATTGTTTGGGTGTCCAGTCAGCAGTATAATTTCTTTTTATCGTTTTGCATAAATTCCACCATGCAGGTATCTTCCCATTCCCATGTTTTTTTATTTTTGTCATATCAGGAAAAAGCATGGAACCAAACTCAGTGATTAAAAAAGGTTTGCCTCTGTAACTCTTCATGTTGGCTACCCAACCTTTAAACCATTTCCATTTCCATGGCATTTGGACATAACCATGTATATCCTCTAAGTCCGTTTTACAATGATTGTCTTTATAATTATAAGAAGGGTCCAAAGATGTAAATGATGAGGAATGATAAACATTTATTTCCCTATCCATAAAAAGAACTCCTCCACTGTTGTCTAAAATCAATCTTGTGGAATCTAATTTTTTTATATCTCCATATAAGTTTTTAATTAATGAAATTAATTTTGTCCTTGTAAGATTTCCAACGCCCCAGCATTCATTAAAAAGTCCCCACATAATAATTGAAGGATGATTACGGTCACGGACAATCATTGCTGCAAGTTCTTCTTTGAAATTCTGAAAAGACTCTCCTGTGAATTTAGTAAAAGGCGCCGGCTCCTGCCAGAGTAGGATCCCTAATCTATCCGCCCAATATGCATACCGGGGGTCCGGAGGAAATACATGTTGACGAATAAGATTAAACCCCATCTTTTTAATCCTCTTCAGCTCTTTTTTAATAAATTTTTCTGAAGGCTGGGTGTATATTCCTTGAGGAGTAACCTGATTATTTCCCACACCTATGGGATAAATTAATTCATTATTAAGATAAATTTTATCAGTATTTATTGATATTTTTCTCATTCCAAAAAATGTTAAACAATCATCAATAATATTTCTGTTATGAATTAGATATCCTGTTATCTGGTATAAATTTGGTGTTTCAATATTCCAGAGAAGTGGATTTTTGATTTTTATAACACTTTTGATATTTTGTGTGTTTTTTAAAAAGTTTATCGGCACATTATGGATAATTTTTCCTCCATCAGGAGTTTTAATTATCCATTTTAATTTTAAATTTTTTAAAGATTCAGATGATATAACTTCACTGTTCACTTCTACTTGAGAATTATCTATATCAGATTTAATAAAAATATCCGAAATATAGGTTTGTCCTCTTGATTCCAGCCATACATTTTGCCAGATGCCGCTCATACGGGAATAATATGCAATCTTGCCGTGGGGAATTTCACTGATATCCTGTAAATCTGTGGTTTTTACAGCGACAAAATTTTCTTTTCCAAATTGAATAAATTTAGTAATATTAAAAAAAAATGGTGAGGTTCCACCTTTATGATTACCAACCATATGCCCATTAATCCATACCTTGCATAAATAGTTTACTGCTCCAAAAACAATCCATATTTGTTTATTTTTAAGATGCACATCTATAATAAAAGTCTTCTTATACCATGCCGAACCTATATAATCCTGTAAATCCTCAAATTGTGTCTGCCAGCAAAAAGGAACATCAATTGTTCTGAATGCCTGTTTTTCATTTTGAAGGCTATACCAGTTTTTTTCTTCGCCTTCTTCTTGAGGGTCAATAATAAATTGCCATTTTCCGCTTAAATCACAAATTTTGTTACGCTGAACATTTAGCAACATATTTTTCCCAAGGTAATAATTCTTAAGTCATAATCTGGTATTACTCTATATGTTCACCTTACATTCCCAAAGAAATCCGGAACGTTCAAGATTATCTGTTTCAGCAGCATAGATTGTTTTATTTTCTGTAATAGTAATATGATGAACAATAACACAGCTATCATTAATATCAGGGTCATATACACGCCCAAGATTATGAAATTTCTTTTTTTCACGGTCATATGCAAAAAGAAAAGTATTATAATTTTCCCCGCCTCCGCCATAAATCAATCCATCTTTGCCAATAACCAGTCCTGCCAGTCGCGTTCCGGGATATGGTTTTCCCAGGTATTCAATTTCCATATTTTGAGGGTTTAGTCTTATCAACCCCCCTGAAACAGTTCCGATATAAATATAACCATCTCCTCCATTAAGCATACCATCAATTGCGCCTGTATCTGTGGTATGCATTTTTGGCAAACCTTCCCGCAAAAAATGGATATTGTTTTCTTTCAGACAGTATCTAAGAAGATATGCAGGAGCGTTTCCAAAGAGTGACCATTGTCCCCATAAATTTCCATCATCATCTATTGCAGGAATATGAGGATGTGAACCTATTGTTTCAAAATTTACTGAGATATTTGTTTGTATATCATATCTGAAAAATTTGTGCGAGGGCCATGTAAATCCATAAATAATTTTTCTTTTTTTATCCAGTGCAATTGTCTGAATATATTCATGCGGAACCGGAATTGAAAGAATTTTTATTTCACCTGTATCAGGATTGATTGAAAATATTTTTCCTCCAGGTGCCTGTAAATACTCAAAGGGTTCAATCAATCCAGCCGTTGCGCCATAAATAATACCGGTATCATCCAATATAAGGGACCTGTGTATTTTAATATCAAACTTTTCACCCGTTTTTTCATAATGGAGGGATTTAAACTTTTTTGTTTGCGGGTCAAATGTCCAGAGAATATCATTATCTGCTGCGGTAATTCCGCAATAGATAAGTCCATTATTGGGATTATATTCAACGGTTGTGAAAGAAATAAGATTATGATAATACTCTGCATTTATCTCAGTGGAGTTTTCTTTATAGCTTCTTGGTATTGTGTTAAACTCTTTCTGCCAGTTGGCAATAGGTTTTGAAATATTTTTCAATATATGTGCCTTTACCTTAATACCCATAATTTTCCTTTCTTTTATTCATTTTTTGTCAATAGCATTTCCCATAAAATTTTAAAATCGTGATAGAGTGCGCAGGAAAAGAATATATCTCAGATATAGAATCAAGAGAATTTTTTTTAACAGAGACATTTTCCTGTCCAAACCTATTTTCACTGTAAATGTCTTTGCCATTGATTTCCCATACAGATACATTTTCAGATGGATTGAATCCTGGTAATTTCAATAAGGTTTCAATCGCCTGCTCCGGATGTCTATTTACTACTATGAGGGTAATCCGGGTTTTGGTATCATTTGTTGTTGCAGAAACATCAAGATAAGGAATCCCATCCATAAAAGGGGTATCTTTTTCCGGTAAATTAAAATTATCTTTTACAATATCAAATATTGGCCATGAAAAGTATCTATAATCACGGCAGGAAAATGTTTCTGAAATAACTTCAGGAGCAAGTACAACATGACCTGTTTCATTTGCAAAAATTTTTAATGGATAATAAATTGATTGCAAAAATAATCCGGCAGAACCGGTTAAAATTGGAGATATACAGTTTACCAGAGAGTAATATGTGGTTATATCTACAAAATTGCACCAACGGATAATCATGTTCAGTTCTGAAGCGATAACAAGAGCATCCTTTAGATTGAATATTTCCTCTAATCCCTCATCATGGCTTTTTCTATACCAGATGCCCCATTCTGAAAGAACGAGCTTGATATCATTTACTATCTTTTTTTTCATACGTACTGATTGAATATCAGATTGCATTTTTTTAAAATGGTCATTAAGCACCTCTATCTGTCCGAATGAATCAAGATAGCTATGCCGGCCGATATATATATGAACAGAAAGATAATCAATTTGAGCTGCAATAATATTAAGAAGTTTTTTATCCCAATCAGGGTCATGATTACCCATACCAACAGCAATAATTTTAATTGTCGGGTCAATCCGTTTCATTGCCTTGATTGCTTCAAGACAGAATTTACCATATTCTTCAACAGTCTTTGTTCCGAGCTGCCAATCCCCATAAATTTCATTTCCAATCTCCCAGAATTGGACATTATATGGTTTTGTCCTGCCATTTTTTCTTCTAAGATTAGCGTAAAAAGTGTCAGTGGTTCCATTACAGTATTCAACCCAATCTCCCGCTTCCTCAGGTGACCCATTTCCTGCATTGATTGTGATATATGGTTCTGCACCGAGTTTACGGCAGAAAGAAATATATTCATCCGTTCCAAACAGATTACTTTCCTCCTGAAGAATTTCATTGCAATAAGAAAGCTTTTTAGGCCTGTTTCTTTTATGTCCTATCCCATCCTTCCAGTGATACCATGAGGAAAAGTTCCCGCCAGGCCATCGTAAAACCGCGGGCTTCAATTCAGATGCATATTTTATTACATCCCTGCGTATCCCTTCTTTGTTTGAAAATTTAGAATTATCATCATATACCCCATCATAAACACATCTGTATACATGTTCAATGCCATATCCGAAAATATTGGGGGATAAGATTCCAATAATCTTTTCCATGTTAACTGTTATAGATGCTTTTAGATTATCTTTACTCATTTCCGCCTTAATCCCTTTTATCGTTTTATTATTCATCGTTATATATTTTACTTTTAATTTTTGTCTTGTCAATTCTATTGAAATATTTACGTAGTAAAAGTAGACCACTTCGGCTATTACAAATATTTTAGGACCAGTATCCCGCATACTTTTCCATCGCATCCATCAGCGCTTTTGCGTTTTTCAGCGGTATACCGGGATACATGCCATATATCATCATCAAACCGCCTTTTGCAGAACCCAATTTCTTAACTTCTTCCCTTATTAGGGCATCAACATCGGTTGGGCTGCCGAAGCGCGTGACACTCTGCCGGTCAATATCAAGATCTATGCAAACCCGTCCAGCGAACCTTTGTTCTATCCAGTCAATGCCATTAACCATATCCTGGAGATTAATCACCTGAACTCCGGCTTCAACCAGGTCATCCACAAGAGTCCTGATATCTCCATCTGAGTGCATATGTACAATACAGTTCTTGTCCAGAGCAGGTTTCATCAGACGTTTATAAACAGGTTTGATATATTTTCTGAAATGTTCAGGTGAAATCATAGGTCCAATCTGCATTCCAAGATCGTCACCGTAACAAAAAATGTCCGGCTCCAGAGCCAAACACCTGATGACAAACCTTTCATTGAAATCCGCAACCATACCGATTAGTTTAAGAAGGTTGGAAGACCCGTCGGCCATATCGCCCAACAGGTTTATATATCCCCGTATATCCTGGAGACGAAGAAAGGTGTGCCCGTGAGGAAGTCCTGACCATAACAGATTCCCTGCATCCCTGGTTTTTCGTATATTCTCTGCGATGTTTTGCCAGTCAATAGGATAAGTGCCATCGGTTATTTCCGGATCCGGTGGTAAATAGTTGGAAAAATCATCCCATGTTTTTAGTGGATGTCCGTGTACTGCACCGGTAATACCGTCATCTGTGGTTTCCCAAACACAGCCCCACGGGTCCTTATAAGGTTTGCCAGCATGGGCGTTAAGCAGATAATCAGGTCTTACCTTTCCTGACGGCCGTATATAACCTGGGAAAAGAAAAGAATGACTTTCTATCAAATCCTTCAGGTCTTCCTGATTATAGTGATGCCAGCACGCGGCGTTAATGCTGAATCTCATCGGGATAAATTCCGGTTTTTCAAATCGTATGCAACGCAATATGTTTTCTCGTTCAGTTATCATATATCTACCTTTACATTCACCAATCTTTTTTTCATTAATCCATATCATACCTTGCATAAATAGTTTACTACACCTATATAATTTCGTAAATAGCACTTCGGATAGATTTCTTTTTGGTAATTTTTAAAAATTTACTTGCGCAGAATTTAATTTTATGCTATGCTTTAACATACTTAGATTTTGAAGAACTAAAAATAAATTTGACTTTTTGAAACTAATATATTACACAAAAACAGACAAATAGTAGATTAATTTATAAAAATTGAAGGAATTTATGATAGATACACTAAAAATATTTGATGAATTAAAAGAAACAATGGATCCTTCTGCTGCAAAAAAAATAGCAGAGATATTGGGTGCTATCCATGAAGAAGTGGTTAACACTGTTACAAAAGAAGAATTTAAGGAATTAAAGTATATTGTAGCAGAATTGGCAGAAGCACAGAAAAGAACGGAACAAAGAGTTGAGGAATTGGCAGAAGCACAGAAAAGAACGGAACAAAGAGTTGAGGAATTGGCAGAAGCACAGAAAAGAACGGAACAAGAAGTAAGGAAATTGGCGGAATCTCTTGAAGATACCCGCAAAATGGTTGGAGGATTATCTGATACTGTTGGATATGGACTTGAAGACAAAGCGATTAAATACCTTCCTGAACTTTTAAAAGATAAATATCAAATAATAATTGAGAATTCACTCGTAAGAAAATTTGTTAAATATAATGGCATTAAAGATGAAATAAACATATATGGAACAGGTAAAAAGAATGGAGAAGAAATATCTATAATAGGAGAAGCAAAATCCCAACTTTCCAGAAAAGACATAGATAAATTTATAAAATTGATAAATCGCCTTGAGATTAATAATATAATTTCAAAAAACAAATTTTTGTTAGTAGTAACATATTCAGCAGAACCAGAAATAGAAGAATATGCAAAAACAAAAAACATTAAAGTAATCTGGTCATATCAAGTACAATAAAAACGAATCCAATGAAATTTGCCGGATTTTATTTTTTATATTAATATATTTTGAGTTTTCAAACATTATGATAACTCCTTGTTATTCTACTTCAAGTATTATACTTTTCTGGAACCGTTCGTTAATTGTTTTCAGCCAATCGGGTCTCGCTGTCCAGATAGGTTGTTCGGGCCCATTATAGGTTGAGTTCATAAACCCCCAATAGTTTTGTTTGATAGCTTCATCACACATAAGGTCAAATAATCTCATACCCTTATCCATTTCTTCAAACCGTGAGCCCAAAGGAGGATAAAACCATCCGCCTTCATCTAAAACAGCGGGAATATCCCGGCGCCTGAATTCATCACCATTTAAGATAAAACTTTTTTTGGCTGTATCTTTTACTATTGGCCAGAATTCATCAAAATGGTCAAGCATCCATGTATCCCATTCTTTATTATTTAAGTTTTCATAAAACCAATTAATGGGTCCCCAGAATTCTCTGACATTTTCTGCTTTTTTCATAAAAACATCCCACGAAATGATATGTTCCTTAAGAAGTTTATTCATTAAGGGGATTTTTCTTGGATTTTTAGGGTCAAATTCCTGATTCCATATTGTTGATGAATATATTCCTGCGAATGGAACCTTTCCGCCGTATACATTATATCCAGGATACATATGCATATCAAATACCTGGGTATTATCAGGAATAAAACTAAAACTTCCGTCTAAAAGGCCTACCAGGTCGGCACTTACAAGTATATCCGGATGGCGTTCCCTTAAAAAAGATATCGCTTCGGTATGAACTCGTTTGTTTTCTTCTGCACCGGGGAAATCACTTGCATTGAGTTCATTATGAGGTTCAATGAAGGCTATGTTTTTTGCAAGTCCTCGTTCTTTCAAAATCTTTATCAATCTGTCGTGTTGATGTGCCAGGCGTATAAGTCTGTCATTGATTGGAACTGCCATCACTTCATCCCGGATTTTTCTGTCTGAAATATGCCATGTGCTATCCTGGTATTCCCAGCTTGTAAGAATAACATATATATTGTATTTTTTTGCAAGTTCCATCATCTGCAGAACTCTATCAAGCACTTTATACTTCACTCCGCCTTTGGCATTTACAATGCGAAGATTACTGCTATAACCTTCTATCCATTGACAAAATTCAACCTCACCTCGTGGATTACCCTGCATGTCAAAACACCAGTTTAATCCGGCATCAAGCCGAATGCAGTTAAATCCACGCTCTTTTGTTTCTATCATGGTTTTCTCAATATCTCCATAGGGTTCATCAGGACCGGCCTGTGCAAGCCATGCCCAAATCCAGCTACAGATTGTCATCTTCCCGGGAAGATGTTCGGGAATTACAGTCATTTTTCACCTCACTAAAAAATATAATAAAATAAATAATCCTGCAGATTACTTCAACATCATTGCTTTATGTTTTTCAAAAATAAATGGTCTTAGTATTCCAGGAATGTTTGATACGGGAAATACTTCAGGTTTAAGTGAAATACCAAGATTTTCCCGCATAAATTGCTTTTTGCGTATTAGGCTATTCCATATATCGGGAAATCTTTTCTGCATTTCTTTGCAGAGGGATTCGTCCATGATAAGTATCCCATCTTCTACATTGGTGGAGTGGAAAAGGTTCTCTGGTGCCGGTATTATATCCATTTGCAGTGCCATTCCATTTTTAATTTTGATGTCAGAATTTTGAAAGATAGGTGAATTCAGCCATTCATCTTCAGCAATAAGATGCCCGGGATTTAGAAACCATCCAAATTGCTTTTGTGGCAGACATTCCTCTATGATGTCATAAATTTTCCCTCCTGTAATACCTATTCCAATTGTTTCATACCAGTTGGATACTGCAGCAAAAAATGGTTTTACTATTTCTTCAATATACTGTTGTCCTGAAGAGTGTTCTATTTCTTCCGGGTTAGTCGCGGCATATCCACTCCTGCATGAAAGCGCGCCGAATACGCCAAAGCCCACAGTGAAAGGGTCCCCGGTTTTTATTCTCAAATTAGAAGGTCTTGCAAGGGTATATTTTGTTTTTTCCCCTGTCGCGATAAATTTATGGCATGATAAAGGGATGCCATAGTTATTAAGATAGAAACCAAGTTCTATCTCACTCATACCCGATTTTATATTTTCAAGAAGATTGGATATTCCGGAGGATACAACTGAAGATGCACATTCATAACGCGCAAGCTGTTCTATTTCATTATCTGTCCGCATACCATATTCAGAATGCATGAGAATATCAGTGACGTTATGAAGTCTGTCCCTTCCTCCTGCTATATCCGCAATATTTTCTACTATCCAGTGGGGCATAAAAAATGTATTTTCAGGGTTTTCAGTTTCTTCTTTAGAAAAATATTTCCAATCTATTATTCCAATGTTAGAACCGGTTCGTATGCCGGTTTTAGCAAGAATATTTTTTAGTTTATCACTTTGCGCACGGGGCTGTCCCGGCAAGCTGAAACTCTGGGAAAGGAAGGTTTTCTGAATAATGTTTTTATATTTTGATAAATTATAACATTCATTTCCAAGTATGGCGGACACATTGTTTTGTGTATCTATAATAAGAAGTCCTTCTTCAAATGAAAGATCAAATCCTGAAAAATAGGAAAAATTAGCATTATGTTCTCTATCTCCATAGATAACAACATGTGTTAAATTCCGCTGTTTGATTTTTTCCGTAAGTCGTGCGACCCTTTTTCTGTAAACCTTTTCCGGTATTTCCGGTAAATCAAGATGAATCGGGAAATAGGGATTCTCTATCTTTCCATAACAAACTTTTTCTGCTTTATGCATAGTTTTTATTGATATTCAATTTTACTAAATAATACCATATAAAAATAATTTTTTCTTATTAAAATTTTTATTTGACAAAATAAATATATGAAATATAATAAATATTATAATTATAAATAATATAATAAATTGGATACTCCAAACGGTTATGCAGTTATCTTAATTATACAAATAATGTTATAGATAAAAATATGAATGCTATATTAAAGAAATTATCAGATACAATTGATGTTACCGAATCTACCCCTTTATATATTCAGGTTGCTAATGCTATCCGTGAAAAGATAATGAATGGAGAATTAAAAGAAGGGGCAAATCTTGCTCCAGAATATGAATTGGCAGATGACTTAAATGTTTCTCTTATTACCACAAAAAAGGCATTGGATATTTTAGTAAAAGAAAAATTAATTTATCGTCGTCCTCGTTTAGGAACTTTTGTTGGAAATATAAAAAACAGGATTTTAATAACAGATACCCACAAGATATTATTTCTTTTCTGCAATGCCCGTATTCCTGACCAATATAGTTCTTTACTATTCAGCGGAGTTGAGCAAGCATGTAAAGAAAATAATTTTTCATTAAAACTTTTGAAATATATGCAGGGGGATAAATTATTAGAAAAAATATTGAAAGAGAAATATACAGGTATATTGGTTTCTGGTTTGGTTTATCCTGAAATTATTCTTAAATTAAATAAACAACAATCCCCTTTTGTAGTTATAGGATACATTGGAACACAATGGAAAGGGGAAGAAGAACTCTATCAGATTTTACCTCCAGCTGAAGAATATGGAAAAATCGCTACGGATTATCTTATTAAAAATAACCAC
>JAMDAS010000022.1 GCA_023484085.1 Candidatus Omnitrophota bacterium | reverse complement strand
GTGCTTGATATTGTTGTAAGAGTTCTTGGAAATGTAAGAGATGAAATAAAGGATATTCTTGAGACACAGTTTCAGACACACTGTACTAATTTGAAGCCGGATGATAAAGGTCTTCTGGCAAAAAAAATTCACTGGCAGAAAGGTGATGAAATTATTGACCTTGGATATGTTGGACAGATTACGGGAATAGATAGGGAATATATTAAAAAAGAACTTGCAGATGGAGTCGTTGTTATTGCACCCGTTGGTATTTCAGAAGAAGGGCAGCTTTATAACGTCAATGGGGATTCTGTTGCCTCTTATATCAGCCAGGCAATCAAGGCAGAAAAACTTATATTTCTTACAAGTGTGCCGGGAATTATGAAAAATATATCAAATCCTGATACCCTTATTTCTATTCTTACAATAGAACAGGCGGAAAACCTTTTACAGAATAATGTTATCCAGCAGGGAATGATACCAAAAACAAAGGCGTGTATTTCATCATTAAAAGAGGGCGTCCAAAAAACCCACATTGTAAGTGGGGCTATACCACATGCTTTACTGCTTGAAATTTTTACACAGGAAGGTATAGGAACAGAAATTTTAAATGGATGAACAGGAAATAAAACAGATTTATCAGCAGTTTGTGGTAGGGTCATATAAAAGGGATGATATTGTTTTTGTAAAAGGGAAGGGCTCATATCTCTGGGATATCAAAGGCAAAAAATATATTGATTTTTTCCCTGGATGGGCAGTTTCCGGGCTTGGCCATTGTCCCAAAAATGTTGTTAAATCAATATGCCGCCAGGCAAAAATCCTGATGCATCTTTCAAATAATTTTTATCATCCATGGCAGGCGCAGGCAGCAAAAAAAATTATAGACGTTTCTTTCCCCGGCAAGGTTTTTTTCTGTAACAGCGGCGCAGAGGCAAATGAAGCTGCAATAAAGCTTTGCAGAATTTACGGAATGAAAAACAGCAGGTATAAATTTATATCTTTCAGGGATTCTTTCCATGGACGGAGTCTTGCTACCGTAACATTAACCGGTCAGGAAAAATATTCCGAGCCTTTCAAACCTCTTCCTGAAGGATTTTCCTATGCACAGATAAATGATTTTCCCTCACTGGATGTATTAGTGGACGAAAAAACAGTTGCTGTTTTCATTGAGCTCATACAGGGTGAAGGTGGAATAAACGTTGTAAAAAAAGAGGAGCTGGAAAAAATCAGAAAACTCTGTAATGAAAAAGACGTTCTTCTTGTGTTTGATGAGGTCCAGACTGGTTTTGGCAGGACAGGAAGGTTTTTTGCTTACCAGAACTATGGTATTGAACCTGACATAATGACGCTTGCCAAAACTCTTGGAGGTGGATTTCCTGTAGGAGCAATGGTTGCAAAAAACAGTCTCGCGGATTTATTTGTTCCGGGAACGCATGCCTCAACCTTTGGCGGGAATCCGCTTGCATGCTCTTCAATAATATCCGTTATTGAAACCATTAATAGTGAAAAGCTGATTGAAAACGTAAAAGAGCTTTCTGTTTTTTTAAAAGAAAAACTTGAAAAATCAAGGAATAAATTTTTAATCATAAAAGAAATAAGAGGTATAGGTTTTATGCTCGGTATGGAATTAAACGTACCTGGTGAAAAATTAGTAAAAATCTGCCAGGGAAAAGGGCTTCTTGTAAATTGTACACATGGAAACGTTATAAGGATAATGCCGGCAATAAATATAAAAAAACCTCTTCTTAAAAAAGGGCTGAAGATTCTTGAGGAATCCTTAAAAGAATTCTCACTTAAATTTTGACATAAGAAGTAATGAACATGGTAAATACTCAGTGAACGGTGTTTGAAATAAGTTTGGATTGTCTTTGAGGCTTTGTTTGAAAGAACGTTTTTACAAAGATGAGAAGAGCAATCCGGAACTTATTTCTTATATCAGGATTTCGGACTTCATTAGGGGATGATTTTCAAATGAAAAGAGATTTTTTAAATATAACTGATTTAAATAAGAAAGAGATTCTTTTTCTCTTTGAAAAGGCGGGGTATTACAAGGAAATGAGAAAAAACAGGAAACCCCTTGATAAACCTCTGACTGATAAAAATTTGGGACTTTTATTTGAAAAGCCTTCTTCAAGGACAAGAATCTCTTTTGAGGTCGGTATACGGCAACTTGGAGGTTTTCCTATTTTCCTGTCTCCTGAAAATCTTCAGATTACCCGTGGTGAGAGGACAATAGACACTGCAAAAATTTTCAATCTTTACCTTGATGGGCTCATTATAAGAACGTTTAAACAAAAAGAAGCGGAAACATTTGCCATGTATACAAAATTTCCTGTTATCAATGCTCTTACGGATGAATTTCATCCATGCCAGGCAATGACAGATTTTTTTACCCTCTGGGAAATAAATAAAAGTTTCAAGGATATTGTTTTGTTGTATATTGGAGATGCAAATAACGTATGTAATACGTTGATTCTTGGTGCTGACATACTTGGAATAAAAATGAATATCTGTACCCCTGGAAAATACAAGGTAAAAAAAGAAATCCGGGATATGGTAAAAGACAAAACACTATTTAAAGAGACAACAGACCCGCAAAAATTTATCAAAGAATCCAACGTTATATACACGGATAGTTGGATAAGTATGGGTGATGAAAAAGAAAAGGAAAAAATAAAAAAAGTTTTTTTGCCCTACCAGATAAATAAAAAACTATTAAAAAATGCACCGGCAGAATTTTTATTTATGCACTGCCTCCCGGCACATAGAAACTGGGAAGTAACGGATGAGATTCTTGATGGTCCACACTCTATCATCCTTAAACAGGCGGAAAACAGGCTTTATGTCCAGCAATCTTTATTATCCTTCCTGTATACCTGATATTATTTAATGATTTTTTTCAATTTCAGGTATGCTAAGATTGAGCGGCCAAGAGCACGTGCAATTGCCTTTCTCACCTGTGGGTTTCTTAAGTTAGCCTCTATATTTGGATTACAGATAAAACCTACCTCTGTAAGAATTGAGATACAGGGTGTAAATCTTAGAACATAAAATTCTGCATGTTTTACTCCTAAATTAGGACAATTCAATCTGTTTTCCATTTGTTGCTGCACGAGGTTTGCAAGAAGTTTACTATCTTTGATAACAGAAGAGCTGTTCATATTATTGATTATTTTATCTACCGTATTTTGGGGTATAAAATTAAGGTTTTGCTTGTATCTTGGATAAAAAGTTTCAAATCCATTTACATACCACCTGTCTATGACAGCAGAATTTGTATGAATACAGAAAAATATATTTGCATGGTCATTTATAGCATCTTTCACCCTTTGTCCAAGAGAAACAGTTTCATCCTTATCCCTGGTCATATCTATTTTTATATTTGGATAGTCTTTTAATTGCCTGATAAGAAATTTTCTCAATTTCAAAGAAATATCAAGATTAACGTTTTTTTCTTCCAGCCCCGTAGGACCTATTGCGCCTGAATCAAGTCCTCCATGCCCCGGGTCTATCAGAATAACAAAAGGTGGTGCATCATTAGCTCCGGGGATTGAATCCGGAGAAACTGAATTTGATGATGGAGAAACAGAAACATCTGAATCGTTTTTTATACCGGATAATAGCTTATCAATAGATTTTAAGGGAAAAAGAATTTTTCCTGATACTTCCTCTACAGGGTAATCAAGGCTATAGTTTTTTTGACCGGCAATGATTGTAGAAGAATTTATGGCAGTTTTGATAAATACTCCATGATATTGGAAATATATCCTGTTTTCAACCTTTGCAAAATTTTGCAGGTAGAGGATGGAAGATAGAGTTTTAAAACTTATATACTTATGATTGTTAACAAGGTATATATGATGATTTGAAAGCCGTTGTGATGACAGGACAGAAGAAAAGCAAATAGAGAGCTGACATACAATCAAAAAAACCAATATTATTTTAAATTTCAAAATACATATCTCCTTTGTTTTTTATGGAAGAATTTTTTTCATGTTGTTTCTACCAAGTGGTTTATCAACGTCTGTTAATCCTTCCCCGCTAAAACTTGTTATTTTTTTCCCGTTTATTAAAAAACGGACCTTTTTAACCTGTGGAAATTGTGTTGCAGTAAAAACTATTTGTGAAAGTCTTCCTTCCATATTTTCAGTTCCACCGCCTGATTCTATTTGTTTATCAAAGTTAAGATATGCAATATCATTTTTAATCTTGACATCATGTATTATAGTTTTTGACGGAATGAAGGAAAAAATATCTGATTTGGTTTCTTTTTTATCAGGGCCCTTTAATAATTTGTCTATTGCATATTTTAATTTTTCTTCCGGATTCAATAAATAACTGCCCTTTCTTTGTGTTTTGGTAAGAACAGCCTGATGATTATTTTGTGTTTTAAAAAAATACAGAGTGATTTTTTGAGATAAAACCCCACTACGCAGTAAAATAAAAATTGCAATAAGTATAATTAAAATAACAAAAAGCACGGATAAAATAATTTTTTTCATTTTTTCCTCATACTCTTTTCTGCTCGCGTGTGCAATTCATTGGAGTGGAGGCGGCGGGTACTGCCCCCGCGTGCAGAGGGGGAAAAGGAAGATATCTACCTGTGTATCTTCGGTTTTTTGTCTTTTCCAGTCTCCCCGAAGCAGGATTTATGGAAAAGGTGTTCCTGTAATCTTTCTTCTGATATCCAGGGACAAAATTATCAGAATAAGCCCTTTATCGACTCGTTTTCAGACCCCAAGGGCAAAGGTCTGGACGAGTGGCTGATTATTAAGCAGCCAGATAATTTGCCGTTGTGGCAGTTATATTTTACCGGTTTTTAAAGGGCCCGGTACCTTTACAGGCAATCTTTCACTTTTCTTCCCAATGTCGAAGCCTATTTCGCCCCCATATTTTTCATCTTTTTTTCAATCTGTCTTTTTTCTTCCCGTTCTTTTATTACCTGTCTTTTATCGTACATCTTTTTCCCTTTTACAAGAGCAATCTCTGCTTTTATAATACCATTTTTATTAAAATACATCAAAAGAGGAACTATTGTCAAGCCTTTTTCATCTGTTTTTCTTTCAAGACGTCTGAGCTGTTCCTTGTGAAGAAGAAGCTTTTTTTTTCTTCTCGGGTCTGTTTTTTCAAAGGAGGATTGGTAAGGCGCTATGTAAAAATTATAAATAAAAGCCTCCCTTTTTTCAATCCGGACAAAAGAATCCCGTAAATTTGCTGACCCCTGTCTGATAGATTTGACTTCAGGCCCATGAAGAGAAATACCTGCTTCTGTTTTTTCTATGATTTCATAATCATGATATGCTTTTTTATTTTCAATCCGTGGTGATTTTTCCATAAACTGAATTTTTATTTGATGGAACAGTCAATCTTTTTTAGACTGCAGAATTCCTGGTAATCAATTAGTTTTGTTACCGTGGGATTTTTTCCGCAGACGGCACAATTGTCGTTTTTGGGTACCCTTACGAGTCTGAATCTTGATTCAAGAGCATTAAAAATCAGAAGTTTTGATTTTAACAGTTCCCCATTTTTCAGTATGTACTTTAAAACCTCATTAGCCTGTATTATCCCGATAATTCCTGCTACTGCTCCCAAAATGCCTGCCTCCTGGCAGCTGGGGACAAGTCCTGGTGGCGGAGGTTCAGGGAACAGGCATCTATAACATGCGCTTTCCCCGGGAATTATTGTCATTGCCTGTCCATCATACCTGAAAATTCCACCATGAGATAAAGGCTTTTTTGAAATAACGCAGGCATCATTGACTAAATATCTGGTTGGAAAATTATCAGAGCCGTCTATGACGATGTCATAATCCCTGACAATATTGAGAATATTTTCTGACGTCAACCTGAGCTTGTGTGGAACAACGTTAACATCCGGATTAAGTTTATTTATAGTTTCTTTTGCAGATTCAGCCTTTGGTTTTCCAACACTGCCTGTTGAATGTAAAATCTGTCTTTGCAGGTTATTAAGTTCCACGTTATCGGAATCAACAATGCCAATGGTTCCGATGCCGGCTGCTGCAAGATATAATGCTGATGGAGAGCCAAGTCCGCCTGCACCAACAATCAGAACTTTTGCAGAAAGTAATCTTTCCTGGCCTTTTCCGCCAATATCATTTAAAATAATCTGTCTGCTGTATCTTTCAATCTGGTCATTCCTTAAACTCATTTATACCCCCCTTCTTTTTGAACGCTTACTCTATAGAATCCGTCTTTCTTTTCAATGTTTAAAATCTTATGTCCATCACTTGTCAGGCTTTTGGGAACGTTATCAATTGGTTCTCCCTCATCAAGCAATATGTTAACTATTTCCCCTACTGCAATATTTTCAAGAAACAATTTTGCCTTCACGTAGTTTATTGGACAGGGAGTTCCTTTTAAGTCAAGCAAACGTTCCTTATCCGGCAGTTTTTGTTCGGTTCTGCTGGTTCCCTTTGGAAAATTGAAAGAAGAATCCATGCTCTTGTATAAATCTTTTATATGTTCCAGGAAACCTGTTGCATAGATGAATTTTTCCTTCCTTTTTTCCTCAGGCAGGCTCTCAGAAATTCCGGAAAAAACCTCTTTTATATTGGAATATTTTTCTGATGCAATACCTGTTTTGATAAAAATTTCATAAAAATATTCTATTGCCTCCTGTTCAGCCATTGGTTCCTTGCTTTTTACAATAAGAAGCGCCCTGGCTGAAAAAAATATGGATTTTTTTATTTTTTCTGCAGGGTATGTCTCTTTTTTCGCCTGGGTTAAAAGAGTTTTACTGCTAACAATGTCCGACTCAATTATATCCAGAACTCCTGCTCCACATTCGCCCTGACCTACACCTTCAAGAGAAAACTCTTCAGTTTTTCCCCAGTCAACGTAAAAATCCCTGTTTTCTGAATAGGGCGGGACATAAGAAAACCCACCTATTATGTTTTTTGTTATTTCCTTACCTCTTGTTTTCAGGTATTGGTCTATATCCTCAATTCCTTTTATTTCATTTTCAATAATGCTTAAAAATTTTTGTAAAAATCCGGGTACGTTTTTAGCAGGGATTATTTCTATTTCATCTCCGAATTCCGTGAATTCGGCTGATTTTCTTCCGCCTAATAAAATCTTATAGAAGGGTAGGGGCCTGTTTAAAACTCTTCTTGTCAGTCCGTAAAATCCAATCTGCCCTATAGGTGCCTGACCACAGGAATTCGGGCATCCATTTATGTGTACGTTAAGCCTGTTAAAAACAGACTTTCCGATAAATTCTTTTTTTAGCATCGTTTCTATTGCCACGGAAAGGCCCGGGGAATTACAGATACCGAGATTACACGTCAGTGCGCCTTTACACACAATAGTATCAAGCAGGGTGCCCGGATAAAGGAAATCCGTTAAAATTTCTTTTATTTTTGTATATAGATTATAAACGTCCTGGTTTTTTACCCATGCGACGTAGAGGTTCTGGCTTACTGATGTTCTGAATTCTATACCCGGGAAAACGTTTTCCAGCCCGGAAATTTTTAAAAGATTTTCTGCAGAGATATCCCCCCGGGGCATCCTTAATTCAATGATTGAGTATCCATCCTGTTTTTGCGGCTGGACGTTATATTTCAAAAATTCTTTATACTGTCCATCATCCACCATGGTTATTTCACCATTATTTTCTTCTCTTTGTATGGCAGGTTTTTTCCTCAGGGAGATATATTCCGAATCTTTTAATTTTTTTATCTCTTTGTCATATAATTCCCTGAACTTTTCAAATCCAATGTCCTGAATTAAAAATTTTAATCTGTTATGATGCCTGTTTTTCCTGTCACCGTTTTCATAATAAATATTTTTTACTGCAGAAACACAGTAGCCTATGTCTTCAGCAGGTATAAAATTCTCAAGTAATCTGCCAATGGCTGATTTGGCTCCCATTCCTCCGCCGGCAAACACCCTGAAGCCATATTCTCCATTAAGTTCAGATGCTAAAAAACCCACATCATTTATAAGACACCCTGAACAGTCTTTTGAGCAGCCTGAAAAAGCAATTTTGAATTTTCTTGGCAGGTTATAGGAATCATCCTGTTGTAAAAGATACTCAGTTAATGTTTCTGCCTGAGCGTTTACATTTATCACTTCATCTTTGCATATTCCTGACAGGGGGCATGCCGTTATGTTTCTGACAGTATTTCCACCACCGCCCCGTGGGGACAGGCTGACTCCTTTTAAATCATCCATAAGTCTTCCGGTATCTTCAATCTTTACACCGTGGATCTGGATATCCTGTCTTGTTGTTATATGGCATGTACCGTTTCCATATTTCAGGGATGCATCCGCTATTGTTTTTAACTGGATGGGTTCAACTACACCACCGGGAATTCTAATCCGTGCCATATAGACTTTTTTTCCCCTGTGGCTATAAAATCCCCATGGAACCCTGATACCCTTGAAACGGGCAAAATCCATATCCTTTTCAAGATATTCATTCAGCGATTTTTTATAATTATTGATGTCTTCAATTATTTTGTCCGGTAAAATCATGTTTGTTTGGAAAACAGAGTTCCACCTCCCATATAAAAAACAAGCTCTACGGTGTCATCTTCTTTGAGCGTTACCTGGGAATACTGTGGCCTTTCAATAATCCTGCCATTTAATTCAACGACGACAACCTCAGGTTTTATTTTTTTATTTTCAAGCAGTTCTGATATGTGCATGTTTTCAGGAACGTCTTCCTTTTTTCCGTTTAACTGAATTTTTATACCCATAGATTCTCCTATGAATTTTTAAAAACTTTTTTTATTGCCTGTAATGTTTTATTAATGTCATTTTTAGTATGAGCCGAAGAAACAAAATTTGCCTCAAAACATGATGGTGAAAAATAAATCCCCTCTTTTAAAAGTCCATGATAAAACCTTTTAAAATCTTCCGTATCCTGCTTTTTGGCAGAAGTCCAATCCTTAACGTCTTCTCCTGTCAAAAATATACTGAACAAGGGACCGATATAGTTTATCTTCAATTTAATGCCGGACTCTTTTGCAAGGGACTTAATTCCTTCACAGAGCTCTTTCGTCAGTTCCGTCATCTTTTTGTATGGTAATGTCTTTTCCAGGGTTTTTAGTGCAGCCATGCCGGCGCTCACAGACATTGAATTGCCTGCAAACGTTCCTGCATGAAAAACATCCCCTGATGGAGAAAGCATCCGCATTATTTCTTTTTTTCCACCGCATGCTCCAACAGGAAGTCCTCCACCTATAATCTTTCCAAGACAGGTTATGTCAGGTTTTATTCCTGTAATATCCTGGAATCCTCCAAATCTGAACCTGAAACCCGTTATTACCTCATCAAAAATTAAAATAATACCATATTTCAGGCATAAATTCTTCAGTTCCGGTAAAAATCTTTTTTCCGGTAGTATAACTCCTGTATTGCCGGCTACGGGTTCAACGATTATTCCTGCCATGTCCCCCTTGTTTTTTTCAATCATTTCTGCTGTATTTTCAATGTTATTGTAGTGACAGGTCAGGGTATGTTTTTTGAATTCACCCGGGACCCCCGGGCAGTCAAGAAAATAGTCCGCATGACCGTGATAACTGCCTGCAAATCTTATGATTTTCCTTTTTCCTGAAAAAGCCCTTGCCAATCGCACTGCCACCATAACCGCTTCTGTTCCTGAATTTGTAAGTCGTACCTGTTCTATGGAAGGAACAGCGCCTGCGATTAATTTTGCAAATTCAGTTTCCTGCTTTGTTGCAGTTCCTAATGATGTCCCTTTTTCTGCCTGGTTTTTTAATTCTTTTGTAATGGCTGGATGAGAGTGTCCCAATATCAATGCCCCCCATCCGAGACAATAGTCAATAAATTCCCTGTTATCCAGGCTGTAAATTTTTGAACCCCTGCCGGACTTCATAAACACAGGGGTGCCGCCAACTGATTTAAAAGACCTTACAGGGCTGTTTACCCCGCCAGGCAGATAACAAACAGCCTCTTTGAAAATCTTTTCGTTTAATCCTGTAGCCATTTAGCAGCCTCTCTTGCAAAATATGTGATAATAAAATCCGCTCCTGCTCTTTTTATGGAAGTCAGTATTTCAAGAACAACGTCTTTTTCTTTAAACAATCCCTGCCTGCAGGCAGACTTAATCATGCCGTATTCACCGCTTACGTTATATGCAGCAAGCGGAAACTTATATTTTTCACTTGCAGTTTTAATAACGTCAAGATATGAAAGAGCAGGCTTGACCATTATAATATCTGCCCCCTCTTTTATGTCCTCTTCTATTTCTTTCATTGCCTGTTCTAAATTCCTGTAATCCATCTGGTAGGTTTTTCTGTCACCGAACTGGGGGCTGGAATCCAGGGCATCCCTGAATGGCCCGTAGAAGCCTGATGCATATTTTGCAGAATATCCCATTATCCGGGTATTATAAAACCCATTACCGTCAAGTGATTCCCTTATTTTTTTTACCTGGCCGTCCATCATTGCTGATGGAGCAACGAAATCCACCCCGGATTCTGCATGAGAAACCGCAATCTCTGCAAGGATTTTTATTGTTTCATCATTATCAATATAAAACTGACCGTCTTTTTCTTTTTTGACGATTCCGCAGTGCCCATGCGTTGTGTACCCGCATAAGCAAACGTCGGTTATTATAACCACGTCTTCCACTTTTTCCTTTATTTCAAGGGCTGTTTCCCGGATAATGCCATTTTTGGAATATGCCCCTGTACCTGTCCCGTCTTTTTTCCCCGGGATACCAAAAAGAAGGAACGTGTTTATCCCGTATTTTTTTACGTCTTTTATTTCCCGGACAAGCAGGTCTTTTGAAAGCCTGTAAATACCGGGCATTGATGGTATGGGCTCTTTTTTATTCTTTCCCTCAATGACAAAGAAAGGCAGAATCACGTCTTTTACGGAAAGTCTTGTTTCTGCAAACATATTCCTGATTGTTTCATTTACCCTGTATCTTCTCAGCCTGTTAAATTCCATTTTTTTGCCTCTTTTTTTGTCACATCTCCTATGTACCTGAGTTTTATGCTAACAGGAGGAGCACCATATCTTTTAAGAAAATTTCTTACGGTTGACGGACTGGTAAAAATAATCTCGTCAAAATCAGTTAAATCAAGTGCAGGCAGATTGTCCGGCATTACGTTTTTATATGCAACCTCTGCAGTAATGGATGCGCCGAGACCTGTAAGTTTTTCTGTCAGTCCCTTGTCTGCAATGTCAGACCTTGGCATGAATATTTTTTTGCCGTTCAGGTTGATTTTTGCAAATTCCTCCAAAAGTCCCTCAGACGACTCTTTTTGCGGCATCATATCCGGGAGGATTCCAAAATCCAATAACCTGTTTTTTGTTGAATTCCCGATTGCTGCAATACTAATGTCTTTCAGTCTCCTTGAATCATAGCCCTGCGAATAAAATCTTTCAAAAAAATACCGGACCGCATACCTGCTTGTAAAAATAATCCAGTCAAAGGCGTGTATGTTTCCCATGTGGCTGTCAAATTTTTTCCAGTCATCCACCGGTATTATTTTTATCATTGGCAGGTGATAATAGTTTCCTTTGAGGAAATATCTTTTTTCTGATAGTCCCGTAAATAAAATCTTTCTGTTTTTCCTGTTCCAGTCAAAATCTTTTTCAAACCGTGCAACCTCACCGATAATAATGATGGCGGGTGGCTGTGCGTTTTTATTTTTAATCCCGGAATTTATGTTTTCTAATTGTCCCGTAACTGTTTTTTGTGTAATTTTCCCTGCATTGGAAATACATACAAACGGGGTCCTTTTTGATTTCCCATTTTCAATCAAGATTTTTACGATGTCAGAAACATTTTCCATTCCCATGTATATGACTATTGTTCCGCATTTTGCAATTGCACTCCAGTCAATGTTGGTATCCTTGTTTTTTGCCTGGTGTCCCGTAACAAAAACCACGTCTGATGAAAACCTCCTGTCCGTCAGTGGTACGCCTGAAAAGGCTGATGCACACGATGCAGCAGTAATTCCCGGGATAATTTCAAATTCAACGTTGTTTTTTACCAGACATTCCATTTCCTGGGAAATCCTGCTGAATATGGAAGCATCCCCGTTTTTCAGACGGGCAACTTTTTTATTTCTGAGGGCATTTTGTAAAATCACCTGATTTATTGCTTCCTGGGCATCCGTAAACCCGTCAGAATGCCGTTTTTTCCCGAGTGTATCGCAGCATATCAATTCAGCACCCGTCTTAGCCTCGTTTAAAATATTTTTGTCAACAAGGTAATCATAAATAATCACGTCTGCCTCCTTGATTATTTTCAATCCCCTGACACTTATAAGGTCAGATTCTCCAGGACCTGCAGATACAAAACATACCTTACCCGTTTCCACTATTCTCTCCAATTTTTTCAAACATTTTTATTAAATCCTTATCCTGTTTTCTTGCCATAACAGCGAGGCAACCCTGTAAAGGATGAGGTCTCAGTATTTCAAAGGGTATTCTCTGGGTGATTTTTTCTTCAAGTCCGAGCCGTACAAGAGCAATTGCAGCAACTATGATGGCGTCAATCTTTATTTCATCCAATTTTTTGAGCCTTTCTTCTATGGTTCCCCTTACGTCAATAATCATAAAATCACTCCTGTATTTTCTCAGTTGATCTTTTCTCCTGGCGCTGCTGGCGCCAATCCGGGCATTAATCTTAAGATTTTCAATGGTAACGTTATCCCTGGAAACAATGGCATCATACGGGTCCATTGATTGGGTAATAGCCGTTACATAAAGGCCGTCAGGGATTGTATACGGCAAATCCTTTGCACTGTGAACGGCAAAATCAATCTTTCCACTTAAAAGAGCCTCGTCAATCTCTCTTGTAAAAAAATCCGTTCCTTCCATGGCTGATATAGGCGTGGACTTGTCTTTATCCCCGTAAGTATCAATACCTGTCACCTCTGTTTTTATTCCCGGGTAAAAATTTTTTAACAAGCCAAGAATTTCATCAACCTGTTTTAATGCAAGGCGGCTTTTTCTTGTGCCAATCCTGTAAATTTTTTCATTCATTTTCAATATTTATGACTTCCTCTTCCACGTTTTCCCCGTTAATTTTAAAAGATTTTACGACAGGCTGTTGAGCTTCAAATGAAACTATTACGTAGGAAACATCCGTATAAAAAGCCATGTCAACGTCCTTACGTGAGGGCCTTGCAGGACTTGAAACGTGGGAGTGGTATATTCCGAGCATTTCCATGCCGGTATTTCTTATGTCTTTTATTACGTAAAGCTGTTCTTTGGAGTCCATTAAATAGCTTACAGGCGTTTTTTCAACGTTTTTCATCCTGTAGACTTTTTCCACTCTTCCATTTTTACCGGCTAAAATACCACAGCCTTCACAGGGACGTTCTTCCTCGCAATTTTTTATAATCTCCCGCAGAAGGGTTTTTCTTAAAGCAATCATTTTTTATTTTTCATGCTGTCTATCAATATCTGTGCAATTGCCGGCCGGGTAAATTCAACGGGCGGGATTTCACCTTCCTGGAGCATTTTTCTGACAGCCGTTCCGCTTAGAATAATATGATGTTCCTTGCTGTGAGGGCACGTTTTGGAGGAAGCCATAGCCTCGCATTTCATACAATAAAACGTATGTTCAAAAAATAATGGGGTAATCCCTATATCTTCATGGGTAAACCTTGAGAATATTTTCTGGGCATCATACGTTCCATAATAATTACCAACTCCGGCGTGGTCCCTACCGACGATGAAATGTGTGCATCCATAATTTTTCCTTATAATCGCGTGAAATATTGCCTCCCGCGGACCTGCATATCTCATACTTGACGGGTTTATGGCAAGAATTATCCTGTCTGCCGGGTAATATTTTTCTATAAGGGCTTCATAACATTTCATTCTTATGTCTGCAGGAATGTCATCACCTTTGGTTTCGCCTACTATAGGATGAAGAAACAGGCCGTCAAAAATCTCAAGGGCGCATTTTTGTATGTACTCATGTGCCCTGTGTACCGGATTTCTCGTTTGAAATCCCACTATGGTTGTCCATCCATTTTTTTCAAAGATGTTTCTTGTTTCAGATGGCGGAAGATAGTACCTTGCAAATTTATGATGCGCAGGTTTTTCAATGACGTCTATTTTCCCTCCAAGATAAACGTCACTCTGGGAATAAAGATAATCAACACCTGGATGTTTTATGTCTTTTGTCAGGTACACCTTTTCAGCCTCTAATTCCTTATCATATGAATATTTCTCTTTCAGATGAAGAATTGCTATTCCTGCGCCTGATTCATTTAGAAGTCCGATATCCTCTCCTGTTTCAAAATTGTTGGCGGTTTCCTTGTTGACAGCAAGAGTAATGGGAATTGGCCAGACAATATTATCCGGCAGTCTCATATTGTGAAGAACACTTTCATAGACTTCTTTTTCCATAAATCCCTCTAATGGACTGTATCCTCCTATGGAAATCATCTCAACATCAGAAATCTGTCTTTTGTTCAGCCTGATACTCTTAAGACCGGGTATTTTTTCCCGGAGTATTTTTTTCTCTTCATCTGCAGCGAACCTGTTTATTAATTTACCGCCATGTGGATTAATCATGTCTATTTCTCCTAAGAAGTTTGGATTGTCTTTAATGCTTTATTATGCACAGAACAGGCACTACCTGTGCATACTCTCCGCCTTCTTTGGAGAGCGACTGCCTGTTTGGTAAAAACAGGCGTCGTGGTGAATTTATAAAGCAGGAAAGAGCAATCCAGAACTAAGCTCTTACATTGTTTATTGTAAATCTTTTGATTTTGCAACATGAAGCCCGCATTCTTTATTGTCCGGTGATTCCCACCACCATCTGCCTGCACGGATATCCTCCCCTGGTTTAATTGCACGTGTGCAGGGGACACACCCGATACTCGGATAACCCTTGGCATGCAAAGCATTATAAGGTACGTTATTTTTCTTTATGTATTCCCACACCTGTTTTTCTGACCAGTCAGCAATTGGATTTATTTTTATTATTGAATCATGTGCAGTATCAATTTCAATCTTTTTAATACTTGTCCTTGTGACTGCCTGCTGCCGTCTTAAACCGCAAATCCATGCATCAAAATTTTTCAATGCCCTGTTTAATGGTTCCACTTTCCGGATATTACAACACAAATGTCTTAACTCAAGACTTTTATAAAACAGATTAAGTCCCTCTTCAGATACCATTTTCTCTACGGATTTGGTATCGGGATAATAGACATTAATAGTTATATTATACCTTTTTTTTATTTTATCCATAACATCATAAGTTTCCTGGTGCAGTCTTCCTGTATCAATAGTGAATATTTTAATTGGAGGAGCAGTCTTTGTAATGATGTCTATTAAAACAACGTCCTCCAGTCCAAAACTTGATGCTAATGCAACCCGGTCCTTGAATTTTTCAGCCGCCCATCGGATTATTTCCTCTGCATTCCTGCTTTCCAACTCTTCAAAATTTTCCATTTTATCTCCTGTTTTCTCATGGTTAAGGTTATATTCTATCAATTCTATAGAATATTATTATAATGATATAAAAATTCCTGTCAAATTTTCAGTCAATCATATAATCCTTGATTAACGTTTTGTTGGTTTTATTATATTGAAGGCATTTGAAAGATTATTTTCTTTTTGACAGAACGTCTTCTTCATATTTTTTTATATGGTATAAGTATTTATCTCTTACAGGAACATTGTAAATGGAACAGTACTTGTCCCATACAAAAGAAAATGGCAGGGCTTTAAACTCCTCCATTAAAGCAAGACGATTTCCAAAATTCCCATTTTTTTCCTCTTTCCGGATTATGTGCGTTGGTTCAAGAAGAGAAAATAATATTGCTTTTGAAAGAGCTCTTGCTCCAATTACCCACGCTGTAATTCGGTTTATGCTTGCATCAAAATAATCAAGCGCAAAATGCACCTTATCAAAAGCATTATATCTTTTTACTTCCTGCGCAATTGAAACAACCTCGTCATTTAATATAACTACGTGGTCGCTATCCCATCTTATACCTCTGCTTATATGCAAAAGAAGTTTGTTCTGAAAAACAAGAATTGACGATATTTTGTCAGCAATGTTTTCTGTAGGATGAAAATGACCCGTATCAAGGCATAACATAACGTTATTTTTTATTGCATAGGCATAATAAAATTCAAATGAACCAACAACATAACTTTCAAAACCAATACCAAACAGCTTGCTTTCAAGAGAATCCTCCATGAATTTTTTATCGTATTTATGACTGAATATATCATCCAGAGAATCCTTTAATATTTTTCTATGGGTTATCCTGTCTGCGGGTATATCTTTTGAACCATCAGGCACCCATATATTGTTTATACAGGATGTGTTTAATTCTTTTCCGATATGATATGCAATTTCTCTGCAGGCCTTTGCGTGCCGTATCCAGAAATTTCTTATATCTTTATCTTCACTTGAAAGTGTATAATCTGAATCTGCCATTGGGTGGGAGAAAATAGTTGTATTAAAATCAATACCCCATCCTTTTTGTTTTGCCCAGTCAAGCCAACCCTTGAAATTATCTACGGTAATCTTATCTCTTTCAATGTATTTTTCTCCATATATGGAATGAAGGTTTATTCTGTGTCTGCCGGGGATAAGAGATAATGCTGTTTCTATATCCTGACGAAGTTGAGCAGGATTTTTTGCTCTGCCCGGGTAATTTCCTGTTGCAACCAGGCCACCGGACAGCCCTTCTGTTTTTTCAAATCCCCTGACGTCGTCTCCCTGCCAGCAATGTATTGAAATGGAAATTTCTTTCATCTTTTCAAGTGCTTTATCAGTATCAACTTCAAAATCCATATACATTTTTTTTGCTGATTGATAATTTTTTTCTATATCCATATTTTTCCCCTTTAGATCTTAACCTTAGTGAACTACCCCGATTATATCATAATTTTTAAAAAGTAATGATAAAGAATAAAAAACCTAAAATTTTGACAGGGAAAAAATTATCATTTAAAATATTATTATATGTAAATTTTTTACATAAAAACGCATATGGAATAGGAGAATATATATGGAATTTCAAAATAAAGTGGAAGGATGTCTGGTTGGAGCGGTGCTTGGCTGCGAATTAGGATTCAGTCGTATTGCGCAACTTGAAAAATTTTCAGTAAATAAACCTGAAGATATTTTCAAAGTAAAACTTGTCCCTGCAGATGGTTGCAAAGAAGAGAAAAATCGGGTATGGATGCGCAGTGCCATACCATTTGTTAAATTATCCGTAGAGGCATATTTGAAAAAGCAGGGAAGGATTATTCCTGAAGATTTTGCCCGACTTTTAAAAAATGATGAGGAAATTTCAGGCCCTGTCTTTGGATGGGATAATATTCATACTATCCAGGAGGTTTTGAAAGAGGGGATGCATCCGAGATTAAGCGGATTTGGTGCGACCCTGAATGGATTAATATGTGCTTCAATGCCTGCCATAGGCATTTATCATGCAGGCGACCCTGAATATGCTTATGTTGATGGGGTGGAGATTTCTTCTGTTGTCCAACCAAAATCAGGTGCGGACTGGGCGGGTTTATGTGCATCAGCAATTGCAGCTTCTTTTATTCCGGGGATAAAACCTGCGGAAATTGTTGAAACCGTGATGAAGATTGCTTTTCAGAACAATAAAGACCTTTTTTATCAGTTAAGTTATCCACTCAACCATACCCGCTGGATTTTCAGTTATTATAAAACAGATGGAGAAAATGAATTTTTAAAGTGGTGGTATTATTATGCAGGAAAAGATGATTGGGTAAAATCAGGCAGATGGATTGCTCCAAATCCCATATATAACGTCCTGCCGCTTATTGAGCAATTTGGCAATGATGCACAAAAAACAATAGGCTTGTTTTTAATTCCCGGTAATAGTTCCTCTATTATTGCGCCTGTTATAGCAGGTGCTATTTTAGGCGCTCTTAATGGCCCGGGAATTTTTCCAAAAGAATGGTTGGAATGGACGCACAATACTGCAAGTCCCTTGTTTCCCATAACCAATATAGTTCAGGAAAGGTTGGGAAAAGAGAGACAGATTATAAGGATAACTGATAAATTAAATGAAAAAAATAAAGATACAAATACAAGTATTCTCTTTGATAAGGTATATGGATGTCTTCTTGCAGGTTCAATCGGGAATGCAATGGGTTCTCCTGTTGAAGGAAAATTTTATTGGGAAATAGATAAAGAATATCCTTCAGGCATAAAAACAATTCTTAAGCCGGAACAGTTGGAAGGTGAAGACGATAATCAGCTGGCAATGCTTCTTGTTGAAACATATCTTGAAAGAAATGGACTTCCTGTGACTGCCCGGCATTTTGGAAAAACATGGAAAGAACGGTTTAATGAATATCATTTTTATCCACATTGTATGGGTAGCGCTTATCAAATGATTATGGAAGGTTGGGACCCAAGAATTATTGGCCACTGGAAGCCGGTAACAGGCTCAACAGTGATGTGTATGGAGCCTGTAGGAATTTATCATATTTTAGACCCTGAATTTGCATGGATAGATGCTGTTGAAATTTCTTATATGTATCAAAGAGGACTTGATGTTATTGCCGCTGCCATATTATCCGCAACAGTTGCAGAGGCATTCAATCCAGATGCTACTGTTGAAAGTGTGTGTAAAACAGCATTGTCTTTTGCTCCAAAAGAAGAATTAAAAACATTTGATAAGAGAAAATTCAAAAGTTGTTATGATTATATAGAAAAATGTCTTGAGATTGCGGATAAATATAATGATGTATTTGAAGTAAGAAAGCCGCTGTATGAAAATTGTTTGTTTTATCATCCGATAGACCCTCTTGAAGTCATTGGTTTATCCCTCGCGATATTTAAGACCGCAAAAGGAGATGTCAGGCAGGCGGCTATAGGTGGAACAAATATAGGCAGGGACTCAGATACCATTGCAGGAAGGGCAGCAATGCTTTCAGGAGTATTAAATGGAGCAAAAAATGTTCCTTCTGACTGGATTTTCCTTTTCAAACAAGAATCCCTTGAAAGAATTAAAAACAATGCAGGAAAATTAGTTGATTTGATTATGGATAAAAAACTTATAAAAATGAAAAACAGACAAAATTTTTTCAAGTAATGGGATTTACAAAGATTTTAACTCAATAGATGTTTAGCCTGTTCGCCACGCGGCGGATTGCATGGTTAGCCAGGCCGACCGGCCACGAGACTCCTGACGGATTCATTCTGAAATAGCTCGCTTCCTCGTAAAACGTGAACCCATTCAGCCCTGCCCGGACCGCACTGCGCACCATATTTTCCGCTAATTCAATAGCTCGCGGTACGTTCAGTGCATTATTTGATTCACTGTAGAATACGGTAAGACCTGCTTTCTTTGCCAGGGGCAGAATTCGTTCGTGGACAAATGAGCTCTGTGGAGACCAGTATTTTAACGTGAGTTCATCCAGCCAGCCCTCGGTTATCCATCGTTCCCACTCAATCGTCATTGCCATCCGGGTTTGCATGGTATCCGGCACCTCATTTCCCGGTTCTATGTGGACACCAAATTTTTTTCCGTGACGCCTGGTATGTTCACTCGCGATGCGAATGAACTCACTGTAACATTCACCCCGTATCCGGCGGATACGCTGGTAATCAGCAGGGGTTGGTTCAATCTCGCGGTTATACAGTTCCCGAAATCGCCGCCTGACCGGTTCTGCAAACGCAAACTGTAGCCACGATGTCGTAGTGTTGTGGTGACATAATGTACGGATGTCTATGCCGTCTACGCCGGCTTTGAGTAATCGGTCAACATGGTTTAGCCACAGCGTACGTGCTTCGGGAAATGCCGGCTCTAACACCGTTGTCAATCCCGGTCGTTCAGTCATGACAATTCCGACCACACCACATGTCCAGTCTGTTTTATCTATAATCTCCTCAGTGTAATTCTGCCAGCTCCAGGGGCTGTTCATGACAAAACCGTCCCGGATATTTCTGCCCGGGGCAAATGATACAGGTACGTTCACGTCGTTCTTGTTTTTTGCAGTAATTATTGCGAACCGACGGTTAACCAGACGGATTTGATTATTAACAAAATTTACGGCGATAAACGGAGTGGTTACCCGCAGTTTACTCAGCTCTATAAACCATACCCGATGGGAACCAGGTTCAGTTCTCAGTCCTGCTGGTGTCCACGCCATGTTTAATTCCCGGCGTTCACCCTGTACCAAATGGCACGGTCCGGTGTACGGCAGATATTTTTGATTATCAGTACTGGTCCAGATTTGTATTTCTCCGGGTTGTACCCGGGCAATAGGACGTTCAGAACGAAATGTTAATTTTGTTACCGGCAGATTAAACGTTTGCATCCAGTTTGGATGTGAGGACATGGTCCATTCAGGGTGCTGCGCAATCTGTGGCAATGCTACGTCAAACCTATTGTCTATTCGTTTTACGAGTCCCCGGGCAGTGGAATTGCGGCCAATCCGCAGCTTGTGCGGGTAAGGGCCGGTGAATCCGAGATCAAACGGTTTGAAAATTCCGATGAATTCGAGATTGCGTTTTTGACTCAGGTTTACTGCCATGTTTAGGATATCGCCGCACGCGCGGAATGTTTCACGGGCATAACGACCATCAGAGGCAAAATTCCAGAATGTCGGAAAATCGGTATATTGTGGGTAGTCAATCCAATAAATTCGCTGTATCCCACATTGTTCAATCTGGGCAAATGATGCGTCCAGCCGTTTCGGCGTGAATGAGTTGAACCTGATGTTATCGGGAATGTCATAAGTCATTGCAAGCCGGAACCGACGTTTTTGATACGGTTCCACCGGTGTTACATCAAAAAACCAGAAGTCGGGTTCAACCATTTGTTTTTTTGCCCTAACGTAGATTCTGTATCTGCCCGGGATATTAATGGTTCCACCTCTGGACTCAAAACAGTTTCCCTTTCTCTGGATTTTCAGAAAGATGCGGTTGTTGTCCGGACCGCACAATTCTATAGTGAATTCCGCGGGCATGCGTGGGCTATTCCATGCTCCGGTTAATTGCAAACAGCCATTCTTTATCATAGCGGTTTTTAGAATACATCTTGCAGGAGATTTGCCCGCGTACAGGTGACCGAATCCACTGGCATCCTGGAGTAGATTGCCGGTGAATCTGTTCCACGATTGTGATTCTTTTAACCTATGGTTCCAGCGGGTGACGTTGAATCCGCAACAGTCATCATTGCGAAAAACGTCTTTGATTGGGAACCATGCAAACAGGCACGGTCCATGTTCATTTTGACCGATAACATTGTCAGACATTGGGGAAAGCCACCTGTATTTATGGATGTCCAGCCACCGGAATGCTGTTGACCCCGCCTCTGCATATGGCTGATGCGTGTAGACCAGAGGTTTTGTTTCAGGCGAGAATATGAATTGGTAAAATCCGATATGGTCGTGGTTGCAGTCAAAATATATTTCTATCCTGTCATCTAAATCAAACTTGTTAATTTTGTCTACTATCATTACTACTACAATCAGGTTCTGCCGGGTTCGGTATACCTTGAATAATGTTTGCTCAAACGCGGGCAGAGTGGTATGCATTAGTGTGAATCCAGATTCTACTTCCCGTTCATCTGTGATGTCATGTATTGCTACGAATTTGCTGATGAACCCCGGGTGGATATGGCACCATCTATTGCTGGGTTCTATTTTAAAATGCACAGGCTATCTCCTATTATTTTTTTGTTTTCCATTTTCTGTTTTTCTTAAAATATAGACCATTATTGGTTAAATCGTTGTATTGAATATCGTTTTATATTATAATTTATCAATATAGTATTCTGTCAAATTTATGAAAAAACGTATGGATTTATTTTCTTTTGAGGAATTTAAGAGTTCACCTGTTGAATACAGGCCGGTTGCTTTTCTCTTTCTTAATCATCAATTATACAGGGAAGAACTTGCATGGCAGATATCCCAGATAAAGGAAAAGGGATTACGTGGATTTTTTATGCATCCAAGAGATGGGCTCCTTATTCCATATATGTCTTCTGCATTCAGAAATATGGTGAAATATATGGTTTCAGAAGCAAACAAAAATGGCATAGAAGCATGGTTGTATGATGAAGACCCATACCCAAGTGGTGCAGCAGGTGGAAAAGTTATCCATGAACATCCTGAATACCGTTCCCGCACTCTTACAATAACCGAAGGAAAATTTCAAGGAAATTGTATTGTAAAATTAGACATCCCGATGGGAAAATTTATTGCAGCCTTTGCAATCCAGACCGATTCTGATGGCAAAATATTTCCTCAAGCAAAAATTCTTGATATCACAGAAACAATGGGTCCTTTAAGAAATAGATGGTCTTTTTTCCGAAAATATAGCACATATTATTTTTCCATGCAGGGTGACACCTATCCACACTGGCGTTCAGAATCTAAAAATATTCATGGACAGATTTATTGGGAAGCACCAAAAGGAATCTGGCATGTTGTTGCTTTTGTGGAAAAGGAAGAAAAAACATGGGGCTCGTGGGGGGGATACGTGGATTTATTAAATCCAAAAGCTGTTGAGGATTTTATTACCAAAACCCATGAGGTATATAAAAAAGACTTAAAACAATATTTTGGAAAAACCATCCCTGGCATTTTTACTGATGAACCCAAATGGGTCGGATATTTGCCGTGGACACCTGATTTTTTAAATGTTTTTTATAAAGCAAAAAAATACGATTTAAGAACACGTCTGCATGCTTTGCTATATAATACAGAAAAAAATTATGAACAGATAAGATATGACTACTGGGACGTTTTGACTTCTCTTTTGAAAAAATCCTTTTTTGATAAAATACACGACTGGTGTGAAAAAAACAATATTCAGTTTACAGGACATATAAGTCCTGAAGAAGAACCCGTTTATGGCGTACTTTACCTTGGCGACCTGATGAAATTGGCGAAATCTTTTCATATACCAGGAACAGATATTATTACCTCACGTATCGGCACGTCAGAATTTCCAATTGTTAATATTGGCCCCAAACTTATCAGTTCTGTTGCACATCAGCAGGGTAAAAAACGGGTTATTGCAGAAGCATTTGCTCTTGCGGATTGGGATTTCACTTTCCAGACAATGAAATCCATAACAGATTATCTTTTTGTTCTTGGGGTTAATTTTATCGTTCCTCATGGGTTCTATTATTCAATAGATGGTTTAAGAAAAAAAGAAGCATGTCCTTCACAGTTTTATCAAACAACATATTGGAAGTACTATAAACTCTTCAGTGAATATGTTGGAAGATTAGGATATCTTTTGACAAGAGGGATTCCTGATACGGAATTTGCCGTTTTATATCCTACTAACTCTTTGTGGCGCTGTTTACCGGGAAATAAAAAAGATGCGGAAAAAATTGGGAACTCTTTTGTTTTTCTTGTTGATGCCCTTTTACGGATTCACAGGGAATTTGATTTTCTGGATGATATGTCTCTTTTAGATGCAAAAATAAACAATGGTATCATAAAAATCGGGAAACAGGAATATTCATCTCTTATTGTATCTCCTGTTATTTCATTTATTCCTGAAATCGCCGAAAAACTGAATGAGTTTGTTTCCGGTGGGGGAAAAATTTTATTTGTCGGGCATTATACGGAATTTTTAAAAGCACTTTGTGCCTCTTCAAAAAATGAAAATATAAAATTTATAGAATCGCCTGTTGATATAATGTCTCTTGATAAAAAAGGCCGGACATGTTTGAAAGAGCGGATTGCAATGGTTTTAAAATATTTTATCCCTTCTGAAATTCAGATAGAGGGTAAAGAACGTTCTGAAATATTTATTCATAAAAGAAAAACTGAAGATGGGGGGAAAATATATTTTTTAGTAAATATAGGAAAGCAGGCAGCCGACCTGAACGTTCATATAAACAAAAACAACTCATGGGAAATCTGGAATGCATTTAATTCAGAAAAAAAACAATTGCCATTTTCAGGGGCATTTCCTATCTCTCTTTCAGAATCCGAATCACTTTGTATTATTTCAAAAAAGATTCAATCCTATCAAAAATCTCAACGTCACGCTTCAGAATTATTTACTGAAAAAGAAAAAACATTTTCATACGGGCTAAAATCTGCATGGGATTTCAGAATTGAAGATGATAACGTTCTTTTTCTTGGAAAGTGGCATATTCTTAAATCCAGACCTGAATTTCTTTTTAAATCTGAAGATGCTTATATCATTAATGGACCTGTTATTGCACCATATCCGATAGGCAATATATCTGAAATAAACCCAACCTATCCGGATACAGTATGTTATAAACTCAACTTTTTTATTAAAAGTGAACCGGATAAGATAGAACTTGTTTGGGAGCTTTCAAGTATTATGGGAAAATATCGTATTTTTATTGATAAAAATGAGATAAAAAAAGAAGAAATAAAAAATTTCAGAAAATATGATAATTCAAATCTTGGTGTTGATATAAGTAAGTACATTAAAAGAAATAATTCTTTTTATACACCTTCCATACATACTATTTTTATTTTTGTGGATATAACCGGTCCTGAAGATGGACTTGTGGAGCCAATGCGCTTATTTGGAGATTTTATTGTAGAACATATGGGAGACAAGGGTATGGGAGCGATTATCAAAAAATTGGAACAACCTCATAATATTTTTTCAGGAAGCTGGACGGATTATGGATACCCTTTTTATTCAGGAACCGGTATCTACGAGCAGGATTTTGTTGTCAATAATGAAGAGAATCATGGATACAGATTAAAATGTTCTGATGTACGGGATATCATGGAAATAGAACTTAACGGAAAAGTGGTGGATGTACTTTTGTGGCCGCCATATGAAACTGAAATAACAAAATTTATTAAAAAAGGCAAAAATCATTTGATACTGAGAGTTACCAATTCTGTTTACAACATGATAGAAGGGATTGCAAAACCATCAGGGATTTTTGGTCCCGTAACTATTACGGAACAAAAAAATTTATAAATTTAGTGAGGTGTGTTTTGAATAATCGGGACATCCTTTGCTGATAAAATGGAGATACTATTATGAACTGGAAAAAGCCAAAAACAATTAAGTTGTATTTACATCCGCCTGAAGCGAAACGATTAATTACTTTATGGCCTGATTTCAAACTTATATGTGCTCACGTTGATACGATAAAAGAAAATTTAAATCAGTTCAGCGCTTCAGGTTTAAGGTTCATTTTTGATAAAAATGCTCAATCTGCGGATTGGCAGAATACTTTATTTAGTGTGAGAAACGATGGTGTTCCCGTATACAGGATGTCAACAAAGTATAATGGATTTCATTTTGAAATTGAAACTTTTTGCTCATGGGATGATGTACCTGACACATATATACAGTTAACCATTAGCAACCAAAACGATACTACTGAAAAATTAATTTTTGGAATTATGCCGAGAGCAGGAATAGATTCCTATCTTTATGGTATTACAGGAGATTTTTACGCAAGTTATAAGCCCAACCTTGAACAATGGGATATGGTGCCATCAACATTTTCTTTTGAAAATGAATTTCTGTGTGATGGTATAACCAGCCTTAATTATTTTGTTCCTGCTGAAACAAATATTTGTTGGATAAACCAAAATAAACGAAACGTTTTTGCCAGAGAATATCTTGAAATGTTTACTATGTTTAAGGCTTCCGATAAAAAAGTTTTTTATTTCTTGATAACTGAAAAAGGTAAAACTGATTTGAACGAAAAAAAATATTTTGCTACCCGCTTACAGGTAATTTCAAGATGGCAGAAAGAAATTACTAAAGTACAAATTATACCAAAAGTTTATGGTAGAAAAATGAAAACCATGGTTTATTCTCTTATTTATCAGTGTCTGCAAATGTTTGCAAAAGGAAATAATGGTTATATCCGGCCCCGACAGGGTGGAAGATGGGCGGGTGTATGGCCTTATGAAGCAGTAGAATTTCTTATTCTCCTTGACCGTATTGGTTTAAATGACTGGGCAGAAAAAGGATATCGGTTCTTTAGAGAATGTCAGATTAAAGAGGGAAAGGAAAAAGGGAAATTTGTAGGGTATCTTTCTCCTGTATGGGAGAATATCACGGGATGGGTTTTTTATGGATTGGCATATCATCTTCGTACCAAAAACGATGTACATTATTTTCAAGACTGGAGGCAGTGCATACTTGAAGGATTAAACTGGATACAATCACGTCGTACTGAAACAAAAAAAAATCCATTAAAATTCGGATATGGTTTAATGCCTGCAGGTAATCCTCATGACTGGGGACTAAATGTTCAGGCATGGTGCTGGACAGATGCTTTTTTATACATGGGAATCAGGGAAATGGCAAAAACATTTGCATGTTTTGATGACCCTTTTACGCGGCAATTCAAGGAAATTGCAAATGATTATAGGCTATGTCTGATTAAAGTTTTGGAAATCGTGTGCGGCTTACAAAAAGACAGAGAGGAAATTTTTATTCCGAATTATCTTGGGGTGAAAGAAAAATATCCTCCACCCGGTCCTTATTTTGTTGACGGACCTGCTTCCTTGATACGGGCAGGAATAATTAAACCGGAGAGCGAATTGTTTATAAAAGTGGAGAGATATTTTATAAATCGCGGGTGGATGAAAAATGGTTTGACGGGATTGATGACTGATTCTCTGTTATCCGCTGGGGTTATGTCTGATCCATGGGCAGGTCATACATGGTATGTTTCAACTTCCGATATATGCTGGTTTTCTGCATGGCTTGCCAGAAAAGAGTATAAAAAAGCAAAAAGGACCCTTCGTGCGCAGATACTCTATGGAATGAGTCCTGAATTTTACATGCAGGAGCGATATGCAGACAATGACCCGACTTTTTGCCCATGGCAGCCGAATGCAAGTGCCAATGGACGGTTTATTCAAATGTTATTTGAATTTTACGGCGCAATGCCTAATAAAATAAAACACAAAACATTATGAAAAATTTAAAACTTGAAATAGTCTTATTCACTTACTTCGCTCTATTCAACTCCCACTTTCAAAGAAGTTTATAGGAGCGCTTGGTGGGAGTTGGCGCCCCTCGTTCCCAATACACTCGGGGTCGGCCATTCGCTGTGAATTGTTGCACCTGTTCACAATTCACTTACTTCGCTCTATTCAACTCCCACTTTCAAAGAAGTTTATAGGAGCGCTTGGTGGGAGTTGAACCCACAACTTCTGGCTCCGGAGGCCAGCGTTCTGTCCATTGAACTACAAGCGCTTCTTATCTGTTTTATTTTACCAATATTTATGTTTATTTACCAATACAAACCCCTTTGTGTCAAAAATCTGCCGGCGTGCTATTGACAAAAAAATATTGTGTTATAATATATATAACGATAGATAATAAAACGATTAAAAATGAACTGATTTAACACGGGGGGATAAAATGACAGGAAAAACAGGCGTGATGAAAATAATAATACTGATGACATTATTATCAGTATGCAGTTTATACGCGCAGATAAAAAGTCCTTATAATAAGGATAAAGTGATTTTATTGGAAGCAGAGGATTTTCATCCTATGAATAATGGGAATATCTATCCATCAAATATAGGGTGGGTTCCAATAAAAGACGGGCATGGCAATTATATGGTGGATACAATTGGTGCATCACATTTCTCAGGAGATATGCTATTAGGAGCAAAAGCAGATGTCAGTGGAGCAAAAGCATATAAAACAACCCGGATTCCTGAAACAGGAGCATATAAAATCTGGGCAAGATATGAAGACCCTTTACACTACAATGTTTTATTTCAGATATCTATAATTCAGAACAACAAAATAGTTTTCCAGCATGAATATGGAAGAGATGGAGCAGTGAAGTTATGGTTTTTCAATGGAGGATTTCACAAGTGGATTGACTGGGCATGGGGAGTAGAGGGAGCAGTGGATGAAGGATATATAGCACATCTGCAAAAAGGACCTGCGACCGTTATACTTACTGCTCTAAAAAATCCGCAACCAGCAGCCAACAGAAACATTGACTTTATATTTATAACCAATAATACAACAGATAGCTGGATTAAGAATAAAAATTATACCAATATGTATCCGGAGCTGGATTATATACTCCGTCCGGGCAGGGTATACGTAAAATTAATCAATTCAGGCAGTCAGCCTTGTTATTTCAATATAAGCTATGGCATTAACAGAATTCCATGGGGAAGAAGTATAGGCAGTGGAATTGCAGGAAAAGAAGGGCTATTAAACATTGTACCGGTGTTAGAAAAACCTTCCATAGGCTGGCTTCAGCCCGGAGAAAGTACACCATGGATTGACATCAGTTATGGAGATACATGTCACCCTGCACACCTGTGGATAAATCAGCTCTTTACAAAACAAAATACAGGAATGAATTTTAAGGCAGAAGTTGCAGGAAAAGATAAAAGACCTGTAAAGACAGTTTCTTTTTCTGACCCTAATGAAACAGTTATGGATGTAGAAATACCGCCATATCCTGAAAAGGACCCAAATGGAGTAAAGACAGCATATCAGATAATAAAAACTCTTGATAATTATCTTGCCAGACTTCCAAATGTGGGTACAGAACCTCACAAAACTCTTTTTCTTGCTTCTTACGGCCCAATAGGCAGGTTTCCTATTAACTCAGGGACAAAAACAGCAAAATCAGAGATTGAATTTTTAAAAAACATTGGTATCAATACGTTTGTTGGGGGAGATGATAATCATTGGATGTTGATGCAGTCCAATTTATCTGCAATGGCAAAATACGGATATCATCCTGTAAACAAAAGCATATTCTATGGAGAATATTTTTTCCCGCCAACAGACCAGAACATTGAACAGGTAAAGAGATGGTATGACAGCACTTTAAATGCTTCAAAATACTTGCGGGGATTTTATTTTGGAGATGAAGTGGGTCCGTTAAGCTTGGCACAGAGTAATCTGAATCTCAGTTCTTCGGAATTTATAAGTTATCTGAAGAGCAAAGGATTTAATCCTGAAGATTTTAAGACAAATGGTGAGATAACGGCTGAATTTACTGCACAGGTAGCAGCAACAAATCCAGAACTTTATGTGGAGAGTTATAAATTTATTGAAAACAGCGCCCTGGACTGGATGAAGAAACAAACGGACAAAATCAGAAATATTTTTGGGAAGAACATAGTAATCGGGAGTAATTTCTCTCCAGCGGCTTATTTCAG
>JAMDAS010000017.1:76350-87939 GCA_023484085.1 Candidatus Omnitrophota bacterium | reverse complement strand
TCTCCTTTACGGGGTCATTTAAGCCCCAACGAAAAATTCAACCTATAACCTATCTACTCCGGACATCTTTTTATTTTACTATATCCAGAGCTTTTCACCATTTGACAGTTATCGTATCATCTCCTTTATTTTTCAATAATATTATCATACAATGGCAGCATTTTTTACACTGGCTTCCTATCTTGTTTTTCTGAAAATTTCCATAATTATCCATTATGGGGTATAATAATATACCATTATTTTTATGAATACACATATAATTACTGTTATTTTATATTTTGTTATTCTTCTTTTCTCTGTCATAATCCATGAGGTTTCTCATGGATTGGCAGCTTTAAGAAATGGGGATGATACGGCATATCTTATGGGAAGGCTTACGCTTAATCCCCTGCCGCATATTGACCCGTTTGGCAGTATTTTACTTCCATTTTTGCTTTACATAATTCATGCCCCATTTCTTTTTGGGTATGCAAAACCTGTGCCTATAAATCCACTGAGATTTAAAAATTATGATAGAGGCATGATTGAGGTGGGATTAAGCGGATGCCTGGCAAATTTTATCTTTGGTTCTATATGTGCTTTTTTAAGCAGGTTTGTTTCAGGTTCTGTGGCACACTATCTTTTATTTGCAGGATTTCTTAATTTTCTGCTTGGATTTTTTAATCTCATACCAATTCCTCCACTTGATGGCTCAAGAGTATTAGGAGTTTTACTGCCACCACGATGGACGTTTTTTTATGATAGAATGGAAAGATATGGTATGTTTATAGTTTATTTTTTGGTTTTCTTTGTAGGGATTGGATTTCTTTCAATCCTGAGTAACTTTTTTGTTTCGCTGATTGCAGGCGTACCTTATACATAAAACAGAGGGGGGAAAAGAATGGATGATAAATTTTTTGAGATGGTTCATTTTCTTTATATTATATGCTGGCAGGCTTTAGGAAAAATCACAAATCCCGCAACAGGGAAAACTGAAAAAAATATCCCTTTTGCAAAAAGTATTATTGAGATTTTTGAAATGCTGGAGAAAAAAACAAAAGGGAACCTTGATGCAGAGGAAATAAAAACCCTTGAAAACGTTCTTGCAGACCTGAAGCTTAACTACGTTAATGAATTAAATTCTGAAGGACTAAAACAAGATGAACACCAGGAACAAAAAGAATCCAAACCTGAGGGAAAAGCTGAAGAAAGTGCCTGATTCCCCGGGTGTATATATATTTAAAAACAGGAACAAAAACATTATCTACGTTGGCAAGACAATTTCTCTGAAATCCCGTCTTTCCTCGTACTTCACTACAGCCAAAGATGTAAAAACCTCAAGGCTACAGGAAGATATTTTTGATTTTGACGTTGTGCCTGTCAGCTCGGAAGGAGAAGCACTGGTTTTAGAAGCCTTCCTTATAAAAAAAGAACTTCCGCCATTTAACATCAGCTATAAGGATGATAAAAGCTATCCCTATGTCAAAATCACAAAAGAAAAATTTCCCACCATAAGAGTTGTAAGAGAAGAGAAGAAAAAAAATGCTGAATATTTTGGACCCTTCACAGACGTAAGGGGTTTAAAAAAAATCCTGTGGTTTGTCAGGAGATTCTATCATTTCAGAAGCTGCTTAAGAGACGTGGAACATAAAATATCAGTTCCCTGTACTTTTTACTATATAAAAAAATGTGTTGCCCCATGCACGGGTAAAGTAAAATCTGGAAAATACAGGGAAATAATTGAGGGGGTAAGAAAGTTTTTTTCAGGTGAATACAGAAAATATACCAAAAGACTGAAAAAAGAAATGGACAGCTCCATAAAAAAATGGGATTTTGAAGAGGCAAAAGTAATCTCTGAAAGAATTACCCTGCTTGAAAGAATGGAAACAAGAATTCCATGGAGAAAAGAAGAAGAGCTTATTGAATACCATAAAGCAAACGTTCTGCCAAATCTCGCAGATATTTTAAAACTTGACAAAATACCCGTTACCATTGAAGGCTATGATATTTCAAATCTTGGCGGTAATTTAGCCACGGGAAGCAAGATTGTTTTTACAGGCGGAATTCCTGTAAAAGGAAAATACCGGAGATTTAAAATAAAAACAGTTGAAGGGATTGATGATTACTTAATGTTAAAAGAGGTTTTAAAAAGACGTTTTGATAACATAGGAAAAAAAGATATGCCTGACCTGCTTCTTATAGATGGCGGAAAAGGGCATTTGATGAGTGCGGTTGATATTCTTAAAGAAATAAAAATCAGGGTTCCTGTAATTTCAATTGCCAAAAAAGAGGAGATTATCTGGACAGAAAATGACAGGGCGCCGATTATACTTTCCAAAGATTCCCCTGAACTCCACTTAATCCAGAATATAAGAGATGAAGCACATCGTTTTGCCCTGGCTTATCATCTGAATTTAAGAAAAAAACAGATTACACATTCATCCATTGAAGACATGCCAGGTATAGGGGAAAAAAGGAAAAAAATTATTATTGACATTCTTACAAAATTTCCGGGCAGATTCCCGGAGGAAGAGCTTATAAAAGCTAAAATACCACAAAGTGTTATAAATACTCTGGATAAAAACTATTTTTACAGAACCTGTTAGGTTTATGAGGAGGATGTTATGGAAAGAAAAGTAAAAAGTATTGTATTTACAGAACCAGGGGAAATTGAACTGCAGACGTTTGATTTATCAGATTGCGGGAAAGACGAGATTATTTGTAAAACAATATATACCTTTGTATCACCAGGCACAGAGTTAAGAGTATTAAGCGGGATTAGCGAGTCAAAAGGGAAATTTCCTCTTATACCCGGTTATTCATGGGTAGGTAAAATTATAGAAACCGGCTCTGACGTAAAAGGATGGAAAATTGGTGAACTTGTGACCGGTAGAAATGTACTGCCTGTGCAGGGAATAAACCAGTTATGGGGTGGCCAGTCCGGTTATCACAGAACGTTGATAAAAGGATATGACAGTGCATTAAAACTGCCGGAATCTGTTGACCCATGGGATTACGTTCATACGGAAGTTGCAGCAATTGCATATAGGGGGGTAAGCTGTGCATATCCCTCAGAGGGGGAAACAGCGATAGTTATAGGACAGGGTATGATTGGTGCGTTTGTCGCCCGCTGGCTTTTGTATTATGGGGCAAGGGTGATTGTTATGGATATTGTTGAATCAAGATTAGAACGTGCCCGCAAATGGGGCGTCACAGCAGCAATCACGGGTGGAGCATCAGATACCAGGGAACAGATTTTAGCCTATTGTCCCGAAGGTGCAGACATTGTTATAGAGGCATCTTCAAGCATTGCCGGGGCAAAATTAGCAGGCTCACTGTTAAGACAGCCTGTTCCAAGGACGTTAAACAGGCATTATGCCGTATCATCCATGCACAGCAATGCTCACTTGTGGCCAAGACTTGTATTTTTGGCAACCTATACGGATACCCTGGAAATGGGACCTGCCGGATTAAGCCAGGTAGAAGGCTCTGTTGTTTTAAAACCAGGCGACAGGACAGTAAATGACAGGCTTGAAGTGATTGACAAAATTAAAAAAGGCTGTTTACCTGTCAAAGACATTATAGAAAAACCTGTTCCTGTAGATGAATGTGTTAAAGCATATAAAAATTTAAGAGATGAGCCGGGGAAATATAGTACACTGGCATTTGAATGGTAGGAAATTTTTATAGTAAAATTGTAAATACTTAGTGAACGGTGTTTGAAATAAGTTTGGATTGTCTTTGAGGATTTGTTTGAAAGAATGTTTTTACAAAGAAGAGAAGAGCAATCCAGAACTTATTTTCTACTTCAGCCAGGTAAATTATACCTGTCCGCCAATCTTTTTGGCGGAAACACTGTCCTTAGTGAATATTTACGTAAAATTTGTGGTATTATAAACATTATGGATATAAAAAAACTTGTTATGTTTGACCTTGACGGGACGCTGATTAATGCATATGAAGCCATCTATGAAACCCTGAATTATACCCTGAAACAGATGGGATATAACAGGGAAGAAACTTATGATAGCGCAAAAAGGGCAGTGGGACTTGGTGATAAAAAGTTCATTGAAAAATTTTTCAAGCCGATGGATATTGAAAAAGCCCTGAAAATATATAACAAGCATCATGTCTCAATTATAAAAAACAAAACCTTTCTTATGGAGGGGGCAAAGGAAGTGATTTCATATTTAAAAAGTAAGGGTGTTTTTCTTGCTGTAACATCAAACAGACCAGGTATAAGCGGTTTTCCATTACTTGAAAGCCTTGGAATAAAAAACTATTTTCAAAAAATAACTTTTGGTGATATGGTTCAAAATCCAAAACCTCATCCTCAAATGCTTGAAGATACGTTGAATTTTTTTCATGTAGATAAACACCAGATAATTTTTGTTGGTGATATGACCATTGACGTTCAGACAGGAAAAAATGCGGACGTTTTTACTGCGGCAGTGTCTACAGGTTCCTCTTATGTTGAAGAACTGAAAAGTTTTCACCCCGATTTACTTTATACCTCTCTTTTTGATTTCCTGAAATTTCTAAAATTTCATAAACCATGGGATTATCATAATAATTATGCTAATTAAAATCATTAAGAATATGCTTGAAATAAAAAATGGAATAATATTAAGCGCTACTCCTGCTAACATTGCAATTATAAGGTGCTGTTTTCTTCCATAGATAAAATATCCTATGCCGATTGCTCCAAGAAGAAAAGAAATTATTAATTGCGTCATTCCGCCACCCATAAAAAACATAGATTTTTCAGTTTGAAGGATTTTGAAAATTTTTCCTGATTGGATATTTTTTGGTAATACTCCTGAACTGATAATTTTTGAAAGTTCTCCTGATGAAAGATTTTTAGGCAGTAATCCTGAATGAATAACTTGTGATACTGCTTCCTGATTAATAATATTGTACATTTTTCTTATCTTATTTTATCATATATATGTTATATCATCTACAGATAGGACAAATAACCATGCGGGGATAAATAAAACTGTCAATCCATTTATTTTCTTTTGTTCAAGAATATCTTTGGAAATAACTATGGCGCTTTTTAATTGATACTGCTCTGTGAATTTAAATAAACCCATAATATCTTTCTTTTCTATATGGTTTTTGTATTTTATTTCTATTGGAATAATATTGTTACCTTCTTTTATTATAAAATCAACTTCTTCTTTATCCCGCCAGTAAAAAATTTCCCTGTTGCTTAAATGTCCGGATATTATTGTTTCCACCAATTTACCAATAGGAACTTCACTGCCTGATATTTTTATAAGCCCATTATCAATTAAAAAACATTTTACATTACTTCTTAACATTTTTTCTACTGAAGAAGAATATTTTTTTATAGTTTTTATTATATATGCCTGTTTTAAATAATCTATATATTTTTCTATATATTCTCTGCTTAATTGCAATGTGTTTGATATGTTTGATATATTAAGTATTTCAGAGGAATGTTCCGCTAAATATAAAAAGAGTTTTTCCAGAACAAAAGGCTTTTTTATTCCAAATAACTCAACCAAATCGCGATAAATAATTTTTTCTATAACATCTTCTCTTAAAAGTTTATATTTTAATATTTCGTCTGTAATCTCAAAAATATGAGGAAATCCTCCCCATGAAATATAATGATTAAATGCAATGAAAATATTCCTTTGGTATGGTATTAACCTTGTAATATCAGGTAATTTGAAAAAAGAAAAAGTTTTTTTAAATTCAGTAATAATATCTCTTATTTTCTCGTCTTTTAAAGTATAATCAATGTATTCAGTAAAATTAAATGGTAAAATAATATGTTCAATAGTTCTTCCCGCCAATGATTCGGTATCTTTGTGTACCAATGATGCTGAAGAACCGGATATAATAAATTTTATTGGATATTTTCTATCAAAATATTTTTTGATTGTAAACTGCCAGTTTTCCATGAATTGAACTTCATCAAGGAAAAAATATAGTTGCTTTGCCTGAGCAAGCGTTGAACCAAGAATTTCTTCATAGGCGGATAATATTTCATTCAGATTAATTCTTAGTTCTGGATCGTCAAAACTCAAATACAATATATTTTTTGGCGGGATGTTTTTATGTATAAGGATATCTATCATTTGATAAATAATAGTTGTTTTTCCCGTTCTTCTTGGACCTTTGATTATTAATATGCGGTTTAGTGTAAGATACCTGAAAAATGTTTTTATAATGTGTCTTTTAAAATCCAACGAAAGATTATCAGAAACCTTGTTTGAAACCCACCATGGGCAATAAAAATACATTAATTCTTTAATTTTTTCATTTTTCATGGATATAGTTTACAAAAAAATGAAAATATTGTCAAGTTGAGTTTACAATTCAAGAATTTTAGAGAGGCCAGGACCGGAATTGAGCGCCCTCGGCTCTCAAAGCGCCTCGGGTCGGCCATTCGCTGGAATTGCTACGCTCGCTCGCAATTCCTGACTTCGCTCCAGTTCAATTCCGTAAGAATTTCAAGGAGGCCAGGACCGGAATTGAACCGGTGAATAGCGATTTTGCAGACCGCTGCCTTGCCGCTTGGCTACCTGGCCATATATAGTTTGAATAAATATTTTATCATATATTTTTCATTTTTACGAATCTGAAAAATTGCAAGGTTTAAAATAGTGTGATAAAATTTTATACTATGAAAGCAGCCATTTTAAAAGACATAGAAAATTTTGAGATTGTGGAAACAAAAATCCCGGAGATTAAAAAAGATGAAGTTCTTTTGAAAGTTAAGGCATGTGCAATCTGCGGTACAGATATCAAGGTTTTTCATCATGGCCATAAACATATTGTTTTTCCAAGGATAACCGGCCACGAGCTCAGTGGTGTTATTGAAGAGATTGGTGAGGAAGTCAAGGGTTTTAAAAAAGGTGACAGGGTGGCAGTTGCTCCTGCGGTTCCCTGCGGAGAATGTTATTTCTGCAGACGTGGCTGGCAGACAATGTGTGATAATCTGAAAGCCATTGGCTACCATTTTGATGGCGGTTTTGCAGAATATATGACGGTTCCTGGGGTTGCCATAAAAAACGGGTGTGTAAACAAGATACCTGAAAATCTTGATTTTGACAGTGCAAGTATTGCAGAACCCCTTGCCTGTGTTATAAACGGACAGATTTTAAGCAGAATTGAGCCAGGGGATAATGTTTTAATTATTGGCTCTGGTCCTATAGGCTGCTTTCATTCGGAAGTGGCAAAATATCTTGGAGCGTCCAAAGTAATACTTGCCGATATTTCTTCAAAAAGGCTAAAACTTGCTGAATTCACAAATGCAATAACTGTTGATACAAGCAAAGAGAATCTCAAGGATGTTGTCAGGAATATTACAGAGGGACGGATGGCAAACAAAGTGATTGTTGCTGCAGGTGTCCAGAATGCACAGGAGACTTCACTTGAATTTGTGGCAAAACGCGGGTCAATAAACTTTTTTGGAGGACTTCCCCAGGAAAAGCCTTTTATAAATTTTAACAGTAATGTTGTTCATTATGGTGAAATATTCATAACAGGGACACATGGCTCTACACCTTATCATAATAAAATAGCCATTGACTTTATTGCATCAGGAAAAATCAATGCAAAAAATTATATAACTGAAAAGATGTCCATTGATAAAATTCTGAATGGATTAAAACTTGTTGAGGAAAGGCAGGTTTTAAAGGCTATTATAAATCCATAGAAAAGACAGGAGAATGCAGATGATACTTCCGGAAAAACAGGAAGCCATAAAACTTTTTAGACAAATGCTCCAGATAAGGTATTTTGAAGACAAGATAATGGAGCTTCTTTCAAAAAATATTGCAGAAGGTGGCTCTCATCTTTATGCAGGTATGGAAGCAGTTGCAGTCGGGGCAATTTCCGCTATTAATCCTGATGATTATATTACAAGCACGCACAGGGGGCATGGACATGCAATAGCAAAGGATGGAGACCTGAAAGCTCTTATGGCGGAAATTCTTGGTAAAAAAACAGGCGTATGCAAAGGAAAAGGAGGGTCTCTTCACCTGGCAGACCTTTCAAAAGGAAATCTTGGAGCAAATGGTATTGTGGGAGCAAGCATAGGTCTCGCAACAGGGGCGGCACTTTCTATAAAAATGAGGAAAACATCCCAGGTTGTTATCTGTTTTTTTGGAGATGGTGCAACCAACCAGGGACTTTTTTATGAATCCATGAATATAGCGGCTTTATGGAAACTTCCCGTCATTTATCTTTGTGAAAATAATCTTTATGGAATGAGTGTGGCTGTTCACAGGGCAACAGCTGTAAGGGACCTTACCAAAAAGTCTCTTGCTTTTGACGTACCTTCTGAAAGTGTTGATGGTATGGACGTTTTAGCAGTCAAAAATGTAGTTGAAAAATGGGCTGATTATGCAAGAAAAGGAAACGGTCCTTGTTTTATCGTTGCTAATACTTATAGATATTATGGACACAGCAGAAGTGACCCGCGTGTTTACAGGACAAAAGAAGAGGAGAAATTCTGGAAAGACAGGGACCCGATAATAATATTTCCTCAAAAAATGCTTGAAGCAGGTGTTTTTACAAAAGAAGAATCTAAAAAGGTGGATGGGGAAGTGGAAAGAGAAATAGAAGAAGCAACTGAATATGCAATAAACAGTCCATATCCTGAGCCCGAAGAACTATACACCGATTTATATGCCTGAATGATATGAAAAATAAAAAAACTTAAAGATATCTAACCGTAATTTCTTAAGTCAATATTTTATAAAAAATATTTTTGGTATTTGACGATTTATTTTATATGTGGTAAAAAATAAATAATAAAGATGTGGAAAAAAACAATCGGCAGAAATGCCGAAAAAAAGGAGGAACACAAAATGTGCGAAGTGCGACAGTCCAACAAGAAGTGTGGTGGAAAACGAAGCATCCGCCAATCCTTATGGCGGAAAGAAGAAAACAGAAAAGGTTTTACGCTTATAGAGCTCCTGGTTGTCATTGCCATCATAGCTATTCTCGCAGCGATGTTGCTACCGGCTCTGGCAAAGGCAAGGGAAAAAGCAAGGCAGTCAGTGGATATGGCAAATTTAAACCAGCTTGGGTTGGCAATGGCAATGTATCTGAATGACTACAATGGATTTTATCCCGCGGAAAACATCAACGGAGATTACTGGGCCGCATGGGAAGCTGCAAATGGTGGTTCTGACCAGGGAAATGCCGGAGCTAGTTCTGCATGGGTACTATGGTTGTATCCCTACGTAAAAAACTGGAAGGTTTACTATGACCCTGACTGGCTGGAGATATATCCAGATGGTATAAATAATGGCGGGTATCCACCACCGATATACCAGGGACCTCCTCAAGATGCGCCTTCCTATATGGGGGGTTATGGTTTTAATACAGGCCGTTATTCTTCTCAATCTGGATTAGGATTAAATTATATATACGGGCCTGAATTTCTTTCAATTAATGAAAGTCAGCTAACAAATCCTTCTGAAACTCTTGATATTGGAGAATGTATCGTTCCAATGTGGAGCGGAGATGGTGGAGAGGTATCATGGGCAGGGGCTAACATACACGCGTGGCAGTATCGTCATAATGGCGGCGCGGATTTACTTTTTTGTGACGGACATGTAAAATGGTACATCCAATCTGTTCTGAAAAACAGCCAGTATTTTCCATCCAATGGGAATTGGTATGGTAATAACGGGTGGAATTATGACTGGCCATTTGCAATTAATCCTGCAGTAAGTTATTAAATGATTTTATATAACTGACATAAAAACAGGAGGGTGATTAATTATGGATAAAAAAAAGTTGGCGGCATGCAGTATATTGATTTTATTTTTAAATAGTTTTTGTTTTGCCGGTAGATGGAAGATGTTTGCTCCTGGGGTTGATAATCCTGCGAACGTTTTTTTTACATCTTCAAAGAATGGAGTAATAACTGGGGATGCATTTAATGGAAATTTACCAACATCACCAATCCGCTGGACAAATGACGGGGGGAAAAAATGGCATGGAGCAAAAATAGAACTTGCCGGAAGCGTTAAGTATTATAATTTAACAGGATTATGGTTTTCCAATAATAAAACAGGTTGGGTGGTAGCCAATGTCTGGATTCCTGTCAAAGGTTCCAAGACCAAGACTGTTATAAAATCCATTTTATTGAAAACCATGGATGGGGGAAAAACGTGGATAAAACAGGGTTTACCTGCTAATATAAGATTATTTTCCAACATATGGTTTGACAAAAAAAATAAAAATGGCTGGCTTATATCTGGCTGGATTGGAAATACAATCTGGAAAACAAAAGATGGCGGAAGGACATGGCGGACAGTAACAGTGCCGGGGAACGGCGGTTCCGCGTTTTATGTTCGCGTTTTATGTTTTTTTCTTTTTCAAGGATAATAATAGGAGGACAAAATATTTATATAACAAAAGACGCAGGGAAAACCTGGCAGACAATAAATCTTCATCTCGGGCTTAATGGAAGTTTATATGCCATTTCATTTGCCCCTGGCGGAAAAGTCGGATGGGCGATAGGACAGGAAGGAAAACGAATACAAAATGGAGGCTGGTTTCAATTAAAAACGCAGTTTGTTATTAAAACTGCGGATGCGGGAAAAACATGGACAAGGGAAAAACTACCTGTAAAAAAACTCGGATTTCTTACAGATGTCTGGGCCATTTCAGACCAACAAGCATGGCTCAGCAGTTTTTACGGGTATGCCTGGACAAATGCAAAAGCCGTTCCTCCCAGATTATTCCGGACTACAAATGGAGGCAAGACATGGAAAGATAAAACTGAACGTTTGATAAGCATAAGAAAACTCTTCTTTTTAAATTCATCAGAGGGCTGGGCAGTAGGTGGCCAGAGCGGTTCAGGATTAGAACCGTCAATGGCAGTATTGATTTATAATGGTAAAAAATAAAACCCATTAACCAAAATTCTGGGGGAAAAATGAGGAAGTTTATTTTATTGTTTTTAATAAGTTTCTTTATAGTGATTTCAGCGAAAGCACAGTCTAAGATTAGTTATATTTTAAAACACTCAGGAACAGTATCATTATCAGTATTTGATTCACATGGCAATCTAATCAAGCAGTTGGTAGTAGGCAAGAAAGAGTCATCCGGCAAACATTCTGTAAAATGGGATGGAACAAATATGCAAGGCAAACCGGTAAAACCGGGAAAATATTATGCAAAAGGTATAGATGCAAATCTGAAAGTGAAATACTGGATGACAGTAGGAAATACAGAAAAGCCGCCATATCCGACACTTGACGGGACCGGGGACTGGGGAGGATGGAACCCCAGTGCAGTGGCAAGTGGCGGAAAAAACTGGTATATCTTATTCAGGATGCAGGAAGGAGAAGGACTGCTGATAAAAGTAAACAGAAAAGGAAGGATTATATGGAAAACAAGTGTACCTGGAGACATCAACGGTTATCAGTTTCCTAATAGTATTGCTGGTGGACAGATGGCAATAACACTTGATAAAAATTATGTATATGTAGCAGGAACAGCATCAAATATTGCAAATAATTTTTATCATCCAAGAGATGGTTTATGGAGAGTAAATAAAAAAGATGGCAATTATCTGCCATGGGAAAACGGGAAACTTGTGCTATGGTT